>CAYZGB010000001.1:0-2971 GCA_964477915.1 uncultured Melioribacter sp.
CGTTGTAAGTTCCGGCATTGAGTGAACCGTTTACTAATTCCGCAACTTTTTCGCCGAGCAAGTTGTAAACCGTCAATTTGTAGTTTCCGGCTTTTGCAATGCTGAACGAAATCTTTGTAGTAGGATTGAACGGGTTTGGATAATTTTGTTCGAGAGCAAATTTTGTAACATTTTCTTGTTCGCCAATACCGTTCGGTTTGTCGATATATTTGAATACGCGACCATCTTCGGTTGCTGCGTAAACATTTCCTTCTGCGTCGGTTGTAACTGCTGTTACTTTAACTCCTTCCATTCCGAGTTCGCTCCAAGCAGCATCTTTTGAAGAATTCAATTTGTAAACACCGGCTGCCCAAGCACTTGCAAATACTTCGTCGGAAGGATTAACTGTAATTGAGTAAATGTAGTTGTTAGCCAATCCGTCATTTTCAGTATTCCAAGTATCGCCGTTATCATCGCTTACGTAAACACCGCCACCGTATGTTCCGGCGTAAATGTTGTCATTCGAATCGATTGCCAAAGCCCATACGAAATCGTAAGGAATGGTAGTACGAACCCAAGTTCCGCTTCCACCTTCGAGTTTCATTACGCCACCACCAAATGTTCCGGCAAAAATATCACCATTGCTGTTTACTGCAAGAGCGTGAACTGCTGTAAAGGTAAGTCCGTCGTTTCTTTCTACAAATTGATAGCCGGTTGCTGCGGAAAGTTCGTAAACTCCAAATCCCCAAGTTGCCGCCCAAACGTGGTCTTCGCCAACTGTAATAATCGAGCGTACATCTTTTCCTTCGAGTCCGCGTAATTCCCAAGTTGCACCGTTATCTCTCGAAATATAAACGCCGTTTTCGGTTGCTAACCAAATTTTGTCATTTACAGGATCAACAGCGATTGACCAAATGAAACCAACGTTCATATCAGGATTCAACAATTCGTTTTGTCCGTTTTCTTCACGATAAACATTTCCACCCCATGTTCCGTAAAACATTCTTCCGCTGTTATCGTATGCGGTTGTCCAAATAAGTTCTGTTCCGATTTGGTTAACTAATTCCCAGTTTCCGTCACCGTTGTTGCCACCGCCGTTTCCGCCGTTGCTTCCTTCCAAATCAACATAAACGGTAACTTCGTCGGAATTGTTGCAGCTATCCGGATCAGGATTATCCATTGCTGTAATTTCAGCATAATTGGTAATTTTAGGATCAACAGGAATGTTACCGATAAACGGCGCTAAGTTGAATTGACCTTGTCCGGTTAAATTTTTGCAAATCATTTGTCCGTATTCAACACCGCTTACAAAGTTTACGGAAGCTTTCGGTGCTAAAATTGTTCCGAGTACTGCTATTCCTTGAATTGTAATGTGTCTTGCTTGATAAAAATTGTAAATTACGTTTTCTTTACTTGTACCGGTAACAGTTGCTCCACCAGTCCAGCTTACGTTTCTTCTGCTGATATTTACAACAACAACCGATCCGTTTGGAGCATGAATTTCAAAATTGTTTGCTGCCGAAAGAGAATCGCCATCTACGTTAAATACGTTGATATAAGGATTATTTCCGGTTAATGTTAATCCGCCCCATTGGAACGTAACTGTTCCGTTTGCGGTGTAATTTTTAAGTGTGTGGGAAAGATTTCTTAAATAAACTTTTGCTGCTTGAAAATCGATAACATTGTTATCTTGAATAATCGAACCGTCAACGGAAACTGTTGATTGAATATCTTTGAAATGTCCGTAAACAAGATTTCCATTGTAAACGCGTCCGCTTGTGTAAGTAACCTTTCTTCCTACTACAAAAACATTTCCGCTGTTTGCCGGTAAAGCATCGCCAATGCTGTAGTTAGATAATGTTGCGTTACGTCCAACAGCAACTTTACCTTGTGTATCGGAAGAAGGTTGATTTAAATTTCTTAAAACAAACAAATTGTAATCAGCAGCTGGGCCTAAAGTTAAAGGAGCATTATTTAACGAAAGATAATCGACCGTTGCATCGATTGTTAAAGTAACATTATCACCGGCAGAAATATCTCCGATTGTCCAAACGCCGCTGTTTTCATCATAAGTTCCTTGCGAGGGATTGGATGAAACGTAAATTAAACCCAAAGGCAATAAATCGGTAACTTCAACATTTGTTGCCTCTGCATTACCTTGATTTGCAACTGTAATTGTGTAAGTTACTACGTCACCATCTTGTGGATTAGTATCGTTAACTGTTTTGAAAATAGCTAAATCCGTTTCATTTGACCAATGAACATTTGCGGTAACTTCTTTATCATCAACAACAGGAGTTGCAAGAACAAGTTTTTGGAAACCGTCAGGATTATCGGCTCTAACGAATTTAGTTCCTTGTGGAATTGTTACTTCTGCATCTGCTGTAATAGTAACATCGTTATCGGTTCCTTGTGTTAAATAAATCACAGGAGTTGAACCGGTAGCATCGGTGTAAACTGTTGTTTCACTTAAAGTTCCGTCTGTTACCGAAAGATGAATTTCAACGTTTTCAGCAGGATTATTGTTTTCGTCGTATGCTTCAACTGTAAAGGCTGCATCTTGTCCGCCACCCAATGATTGGAATTGCGGATTAATTACGAGTGTATTTACGGGAGCGGTATTGCCTGCATTAGCAAGAGCATCTGCAACAATTTCTTGTCTTCTTGCTTCAACATCCGCCGGAGTAGAAAATCCAGCCATTCCGTCACTGAAAGTCCAAATAGCACCTTGAACCGCAGCAGCTTCTTTTCTTACATCGGATAATGCATCTGAGCGGTTGGTTACATACGGATAATAGTTATTTAAAATGTAAGTAATCTCAGGTGAGGTATTCCCCGCATCGATGTAATCAGTGTTCCAATGCAAATGATGTAACAAATCAATGCAGTAGAGTTTTACGGTATTTCCATCTACGTGAGCATTAATTGTTCCGCCGTAAACGTTACTGTTAAGCGGATTAGTAACATGTACAGTTACTCCGTCCGCAACGCT
>CAYZGB010000001.1:3071-45919 GCA_964477915.1 uncultured Melioribacter sp.
CAATCAAACAAAGTGCGTAGCAATCTCCGGAATTAATGGGATGCTGATTTGTTCTTATTGATTATGATTTTTATGGATTCTTTAATAGAACACGGATACCACTGATGTGACGGATTTTCGCGGATTGATTTCAACGGTTAGTTTCTCCATTAGAAACTGAGTTTAGAACGGAAATAATAGTAGAAACTCTGTTTCAATTCAGCAATGTGAAGTCCCGTGGTGACGGCATATTTGTAGAAAAAAAGAGAAAATAGAAAAATCTAAGCTCCGTAGGAGTGAAATCTTAAAAACAATTTTGAAGAACAAAAATTTTTCATATTTTCAACATCAATGTTTTGAAAAAATTCCAAAGGTAAAGTATATGGATTTAGGTCTTGAAAACAAACCCGTGTTAGTTATGGCATCCAGTTCTGGTATTGGTGAAGGCGTAGCTCTTGAATTTGCACGCGAAAAGGCTAAAGTAATGCTTTTCGGAAGAACAGAAGAAAAATTAAAAGAAACTGCTGATAAAATTTTTGAATTAACGGGAAACAGTGTTTCTTTTACAGTTGGAGATATAACAAAAAAAGAAGATATAAAAGGAGTTGTACAAAATACAGTTGATGCTTTCGGTTCGATTTACGCACTTTTTAATAATACTGGTGGTCCACCAGCGGGAAAATTTGAACAATTCGAGGATGAAACTTGGCAAAATGCTTTTGAACTAACTTTATTAAGTTATATTCGTGCAATTCGCGAGGTTTTACCTTTTATGCGAAAAGCTGGCAAAGGAAGAATTCTAAATAATGCATCTTCATCAACTAAAATGATTATTGATAATTTAATTCTGTCAAATACATTTCGCTTGGGCATTGTTGGATTAAGCAAAACATTAGCAAGAGAATTAGCTTCCGATAATATTCTTGTAAATATAATTGGAGCAGGTAAAATTGCTACGGAAAGGATTAATTATCTTGACTCGATAAAAGCAAAAGAGGAAGGAATTTCGCTGGAAAATTTTCAACAAAAAAATGCAAAGGCAATTCCTCTCGGACGTTACGGTTCAACTGTGGAATTTGCAAAATTGGCGGTCTTTTTATGTTCCGAAGCAAACACTTACATTACCGGACAAAATATATTAGTTGATGGCGGTTTAGTTTCGGCATATTGATTTTTGAAGCCGGCATTCGTTTGTGCTCAATTCTAAATTTGCTCTTGTTAAGTAAAATTTATTCTTCGTCCTAAATAACACAAAATTTCCGAATGATGTTCAAAATTTACTTCGGTCAAGAAAAACGATGGCTTTTAAAATTCATCATTCACAATTCAACATTATGAATTTTCAACGATTACGTGCTTTTTTGGTGTCGATAAGAACTTTAAGTTGCGAGATAATTGTGGTTACATCGGTTTGTATTCTTTTTTCGAGTTCATTTTCCGTGAAAAGTTTTTGAGAGAACGAAGATTTCTTTATAGCACTGCTTTCGTGAATAAAGCCGAGCAAATCCACTTCTTTTTTCAGAAAATGTTTAACTGCGGTTTGAATATTTGAAAACGCCATTTCGGCATCGGTTTTACTTTTGGTTTTATTTATTAGCGTAACAATTTTGGCACTAATATTTTTTAAAAGCATAAGTTTAATTATTGCATAAGCATCCATAACCGCAGTAGGTTCGGTTGTGGCAACTACTATTATTGTATCGGCAAAGCCAAGAATTTCGAGTGTATCTTCCGCACCGCCGGAAGAAGTATCGAGAATAATTAAATCGTAATTGCATTGTGAATTTATTTCCGAAAAGAACTCACGCAATTTTCCTTTCGTTATTTTCAAATTTCCTGCATAGCCGGAATCCCCGAAAACATAGTGTAATTTCTCATTGTATTTTGTAATTACATTGTCCAATGCATAATTTTTATTGAAATAATCCGCCAACGTATGTTCCGGGAAAATATTTGTCATTATATGAACATTTGCAAAATTCAAATCAAAATCAACTACAAGGACACGTTTTCCCTTTTTTGCAAATAAATTGGCAAAGTTTACCGCAAGGGTGGTCTTTCCGGTTCCGCCTTTACCCGATGTGAAAGCAACAATGGGAATATTCGACTCGCTCGCCGAAAACTTCATTTCGTTTAATTCTTCAAGCCGTTTTAATTGTCCCAACATCATCGGTTAAGTTTTCCCGTAATTATTAAATTGGCAATAAAATCCGGATCCGCAGCAATAATATCATCCGGAATTACTTGTCCGTTGGTTAAATATTTAATCGGAATTTCAAACCTTGCGGCAACATTAAGAATATTTCCGTACGAAACAGCTTCATCGAGTTTGGTAAATATTAAGCCGTTGTAATTAAAAATTCTAAACTTTTGGGCGGTATCTATTAATGTTCTCGTAGAATTTGTGGCACTTAATACAAGATAAACTTCGTCGCTTTGAACGGGAAGGAGAAATTTTCGTATTTCATTCAGCAGTTTCGAATTTCTTTGGCTTCTTCCTACGGTATCAATAAAAATTAAATCTTTCTTTTTGAATTTTTTTAACGATTTTTTCACATCTTCCGGTTCGTATGCTACTTCAAAATCAATATTACTTACTTCTGCAAAAATTTTAAGTTGATCAAGCGCTCCAAGTCGATAAGTATCCGTAGAAATTAATCCTACTTCCAATTTGTGAATAATTTTTGAAATAAGAGCCAATTTTGCAATACACGTCGTTTTACCAACTCCGGTTGGTCCAACAAGTGTAATAATTTTCGGACCTTTCCCTTTTTCAACGGAAAAGCCGCTTGTAGAAATCATTGAGGAAATAATTGCAAAAAGTTGTTCGTCAAGCTGTTCTTTTGTTAAAAAATCACTTTTCTCTTTCAAATCCGCAATTATAGTATTGGTTAAACTTTTATCTACTTCTCGATGAAGCAAAAGATATTCAATATCTGCAATTGCTTCGTTTAGTTCTTTATTATCTTTTTCGGCAATTACCGGCTTTTGTTCTTTTTTAATCTGATAAATTTTTTCAGTCAGTTTTTTTAATTCTGTTTCAAAATTAGGTTTTTCTTTTTTCTCTTTTTGTTGTTTACTGCTCGATCGTTTCTTTTCTTCTTTTTTTTCTTTCGGCGGAATTGCTTCGTCGATACCGGCGGTTATTTCAAAAACTTTTCTGTTGTTTTCCTCAAATACACGAGTAGAAAGAATAATTGCGTCTTCGCCCAATTCTTCTTTCATTTTTTGAGTTGCTTCTTTAAGAGTATGTCCGGTAACTTTTTTTATTTTCATATTTTTTGTTTTTAGCTATTTGTAAAATCACAAAAGTAATGTAATAAACATTGCTAATTTACATTAAATTTCCAATTTGCCTAAAAATTCAATTTCAACATCTGCCGGCAGTTCCGTGTAAGAAAGCACAATTGCATCCGGGAATGTAGAATGAATTAAACGATAAAAATATGGACGAATTGTTGCAGAAGTAATAAAGATTGGCAAATATCCAAATTCACGGAATTTATCCATTCGTTGTTCTATTTCGATATTAAGTTTTTGTAGCATTTCCGGGCTTAATCCAAGTGTTTGCGTTGCTTCGTTTTGATTTTGAAGAGCGGTTGTAATATAATTTTCAAGATTTTCGCCAATTGCAATTGCGTGAATTATTCCGTTTTGGTCCTTGTAAAGATTTGCTATTAAATCGCCAAGCGAATGGCGTACATATTCGGTAAGAACATCGACATTTTGCGTAACTTTCGAATAATCGATAAGAGATTCAAGAATTTGAACCAAATCTTTAATCGGAATTTGTTCGCGTAAAAGATTTTGCAATACTTTTTGAATTGTTCCGAGCGGTAACCTTTCGGGATTAATATCTTCGACAACCGCCGGATAATCCTTTTTAAGATTTTCGAGCAATTGCTTAACGGATTGACGTGTAAGAATTTTATCGAAATGTTTTTTGATTGTTTCTTGCAAGTGAGTTGAAAGTACGGAAATACTATCAACAACCGTATAGCCAAGCATTTCGGCTTTTTCTTTTTCATCTTCCGAAATCCAATACGCTTCCAAACCAAAAGCCGGATCGTGCGTTGGAATTCCGCTAATATCTCCTTCTACAAATCCAGGGTTCATTGCAAGGTAACGATCGCTGTAAATTTCGTAACGTGCTACAACGTTTCCTTTTATTTTTATGATATATTCGTTCGGGTTTAGTTGCAAATTATCACGAACTCTTACCGGTGGAACAAGAACTCCGTATTCGAGAGCAATAAATTTTCTTGTAGAAGCAATTTTTTGGAAAAGATTTCCGCCCATTTTTTCATCTACAAGAGAAATTAAACCGTAACCGATTTCTATTTCTATCGGGTCAACTTGCAGAAATTCTTCCACTTTTTCTTCTTGCGGTTCAATTTCTTCTTCTTCAACAATTTCTTCTTGAATTGCTTCTTCTTGTTTTTTCTTAGCCATAACAAATGTTGCAACGGCAGCTGTAATTCCTAAAAACATAAATGGAACCGTGGGCATTCCCGGAATAATTGCAAAAAGAAAAACTGCTCCGGCAACCACACCAAGTACACGTGGATTGCTAAACAATTGCAAACGCATTTGTTTATCCATTGTGTCGCCTTCGGCATTTTTGGTAACAACCATACCAGCCGAAACCGAAATAATAAGAGCCGGAATTTGTGAGACAAGCCCATCACCGATAGTTAAAATCGTATATGTTTGTAAAGCATCTTTAATCGGCATTCCGTGTTGAACCACACCGATTACCAATCCGCCGATAATATTAATGGCATTTATAATCAAGCCGGCAATTGCATCACCTTTTACGAATTTACTTGCACCATCCATTGCTCCGTAAAACTCGGCTTCGCGTTTTATTTCGTCGCGGCGGACGCGTGCTTCGTCTTCGGTAATTATTCCACTATTCAAATCCGCATCAATTGCCATTTGCTTACCAGGCATTGCATCCAATGTAAAACGAGCAGCAACTTCCGAAATACGTGTAGCACCTTTTACGATTACAATAAATTGAATAATTACCAAAATTAAGAAGATAATAAAACCTACAACATAACTTCCACCAACAACAAAAGAACCGAAAGTTTCAATAATTTTACCGGCATATCCGTTAAGCAAAATTAAACGCGTGGAACTAATATTCAAACCAAGGCGAAAAAGAGTTAAAACTAAAAGCAAACCCGGAAAAATAGAAATATCGAGAGGTTTATTAATGTAAAGCGAAACAATAAGGACAAGCAATGCGGTTGAAATATTAACGGCAATTAGAAAATCGAGAAAAAACGGAGGAAGCGGAATTATCATTAATGCAAGGATTAAGATAACTCCTATTGATAATAATATATCTGTATTCTTAAAAAACTTTTCCATTAACTAAACTATGGTTTTTTTCTTCTTATCTTTTAATCTATATACATAAGCCAAAACTTCCGCAACAACACGATAAAGTTTTTCCGGTATTTCGTCACCTACCTCACAAGAGGAATACAAAGCACGTGCCAGGAAAACATCTTCGTGTAAAGGAACATCGTTTTCTTTTGCAATCTCTTTTATCTTCTGGGCAACTCTATCGGCACCTTTGGCAACTACAACAGGCGCCCCGTGTTTTTCGGGTTCGTATTTAAGAGCCACGGCATAGTGAGTAGGGTTGGTAATAACTACATCTGCTTTGGGAACTTCCGCCATCATTCGTTTCATTGCCATTTCCATCTGCTTCGATTTTATTCTCGATTTTACGGTCGGGTCGCCTTCAACATCCTTAAATTCGTCTTTTACCTCTTTTTTTGTCATTTTCATATCTTCTTTGAACTTAAACTTCTGATATGCAAAATCAGCAGCGGCTAATACTGCATAAATAAGCGAAACTTTCCACAAAAAAGATATTGTGTGCCGGGACATATAATCGACAATATCGCTTACCGAAAATTGAATAAGATTAACCGCATCAAGAACAACCGAAGAAAGAAGCCAATAAGAGACAAGTCCAATAATAGCCACTTTGATAATATTCTTAATAGTTTCTATAATAGGTTCTTTGGAAAAGAACTTATTTTTAAAACCTTCAAGTGGGTTCATTTTGGAAAATTTAGGCATCAATGCTTTTGGGGAAAGTTGAATGCCTACTTGTCCAAAACCAACTGCAAGAGCAACAACTACTAAAATTATCATAAACGGAGCTAAAACCTTTATGTAAAATAAAGCCCCACCAATGGCAAAATATTGTAACAAATTAACATTTAATGTTAATTTATCGAGTGAACTGAAAATATAAATTGTTAAATCGGCAATAGATCTACTAATATATTCCCGCAGAATAAAAACTATTACAATTCCAAAAAAGAAAATTGCAAGGGAGTTTACTTCCATACTTTTCGGAGCATTTCCCTCTTCGCGGGCTTTGCTTAATTTCCGCTCGGTTGGTTGTTCGGTCTTTTCCTGTCCGTCCGGAGTTTCTTTTGCCATTTTTCCACTTCAATAATTTTAACTTTCGTAAAAAATACTGCTATTATTGTGCCATTGCTTTTAACATTTCGAGCAGATTTTTTTCATACCCGCTTAAAAGATCACGGATAGAAAAAGCAAAAATCGGTAGCATTAGAATCATAAGAAAAATTCCAAGCCCGAGCTTTAACGGAAGCAAAACAAAAAAGACTTGGAATGTCGGGCTAACACGTGCAATTATGCCGCTTGCAATATGCACAAAGAAAAATGCAACAATTAGTGGCGAGGCTATTTTTAAACCAAGAATAAAAACACTGAACGAAAGACGAACAAGAAGTTTAAAAACGGATTCGTTAAAAGTAAAAACATCGAGTGGAATTACTTGGAAAGAAAATGAAAGGGAAGAAATAATATATTCAGGTCCTCTGATGATAAAAAATATTATTATTCCCATAAAAACAAAAAGCGAACCAAGAATATTTTCGTTTGCTTGCGAATTTGGGTCAAACATATTTGCCATCATCAAGCCTATTTCGCGGGAAAGAAGAAAACCGGCAAACGATAAACCCCAAAATACAAAATTGAGCATATAGCCTAATATCAAACCAGTGATAATTTCTTTCATTCCGGCTAAAAAAAGAGGTAAAAGCGAGCTCGTTACATCTATGTTAACTTTAGGAACGGAAAAAAATACTATGTACGTTATTGCAAGGGAAAATAAAACTTTAACAAATTTAGGAATGAACATACTGTTAAATACGGGTGCAACAAAAACAATTGCTGCAATCCGCAAAAAAACGAGCAAGCCCGTAATAAAATCCGTAATCAGTATGTCCGTTATTTTCATCGTTTATCACTTTAATACTGTAAGCATTAAATCGAAAATCTCTTTCGTAAAAGTAATCATTTTGTGAGCGGAAAATGGAAGCAGAATGATTATTACAATTGCGGTAACTATAATTTTCGGAACAAAAGTTAAAGTCATTTCCTGAATTGAAGTTGCTGCCTGAAAAATTGAAATAAGAATTCCTATTAATAAGCCGGCACCAAGTATTGGTAGTAAAATAATAAGCACGGTATAAAAAGCGTTTGTTAAAACAGAAATTACCAAATCCACACTCATTGGAAACTCCGTACTAATGACGAAATTATCAAATCCCAACCGTCAACAAGAATAAAAAGCAAAATTTTAAACGGCATAGAAATTAAAGTTGGCGGAAGCATCATCATTCCCATCGACATTAAAATACTGGATACTATCATATCCATCATAACAAACGGAACAAAAAGGAAAAATCCAATAACAAAGCCGGCTCGTAGCTCACCAAGAATAAAAGCAGGCACTAAAATATATGTTGGCAAATCTTTGCGGGAAGCAGGCTTTTCCATTTTCGCCATACCAAGAAAAAGCTTCAAATCTTCATTTCTTACATTTCTGAACATAAAATTTCTTACCGGTTCAATCCCTTTGTAATATGCCGAATCGATTGATATTTTACCATCCATATAGGGCTGAACAGCATCATCGTAAACCTGATTCCATGTAGGTGCCATAATAAAGAATGTGATAAAAAGAGCAATCCCCGCCAAAAGTTGATTTGGGGGACTTTGCATAGTACCAAGAGCATTTTTAAGAAAATGGAAAACTATTATTATTCTTAAATAAGATGTTGTCATTATGATAATAGAAGGAGCAAGGGAAAGAACAGTTAGCAGTAAAAGCAATTCAAGTGTTGTAGAAACGTTATCTTTTTCGTTTCCGCTACCAATGTTAATTCCAATATTTGGTAACGTAATTGTTTGTTTTTGTGCTTGGGCAATTTGTCCGGTTGTTGTTTGAGAATAATCTACACCGTTGAATAAAAGGAATGTAACTACGGAAAATATTAAAATTAATTTTCTATTCATTTTTTATTAAATGCTTTTTTAAGCACATCCGAAAATTTTTCATTGATAGAATTATTTTCTACAAAGTTCAATTCTTGAAATTTTTCCGAATCGAGTTTATCGAGCATAGTAATATTATTTTCACTTATTCCAATTAAATAAAAATCATCGGCTACTTTAACAATACCGATGTATTTTTTAGGCATAATCCCATTAATTGCAACTAAATTAATATCAACATTTTGCAATGCTCCGTTGTTATAACGAAACATAAATTTTTTCATAAAAAAAACCACTACGTAAACAGCGGCAAGAAGAAGAATTAGAACAACAAAAACATAAATTATATCACCGGCACTCACTGCTGAATTCCTTGTATTCTCTCTTCTTGCGAAACAAGGTTTGTAATTCTAACTCCAAAATGTTTATCTATTACAACAACCTCGCCTTCGGCAATCTTTTTATTGTTTACGTAAATATCAACAGGCTCACTTGCCAATTTATCCAATTCGATTACGTAACCTCTTTCCAAATCGAGAATATCTTTAATCAACATTTTCGTTCTGCCGAGTTCGATAAATACATTTAATTTTAAGTCTTTGAGTAGTTCAAGTTTATCATCAACTGCAATTGATGTAGGCGTTGCATCATCAAATTCCGGGAAATCGGCAACACTTCCTACAAATTCATCTCCACCAGCAGAACTACTTTCGGCATCGCCGGCAATCTGACTTGCCAAATCGTCGAGATTTTCCATTCCGTTTTCTTCGTTTTCTGCCATTTTATTTATTCCCTTTCTTCTTTTCTTCCAGTTACTTTAATTGCTCTAAAATTATTGGAAATTCCTGGGTATCCGTAAAAGAAATCCTTTCCTTCTACTTTAATTACGGATTCTTCCCCTACTTTTGTATCCAATATTATAATATCTCCGATTTTCATTTCCATTAATTGTTTGAACGTTAAAATTGTTCTTCCCAATTCTACGCTAACATTTAATTTTGTTTCTTTCAATTGATTAGTTACAATTTCCCGAGCTGTTGTACCAAGATATTTTACGGGACGGATCGTAGAGAGGTTCTGACTTGAAAGCTTCGCTAAAATTGCATCGAATGCATAAGTTGCAAATGCGATATTCATTAAATACGATTGTTGCCCGATAAAAATTTCGAACGTAATAAGCAACACACTTTCGCTTTGTGATGTTATTTGTGCAAAATCTATATCGGGTTCAAATCTTTCGAGCTCAAATTTATATTCACCAATTGCCGACCACGTTTTCGAAAGCTCGGAAAGCATTCTGTTTACAATATCGCTTAAAACTTTTTGTTCTATTGTTGTAATCGCTTTTGTTTGCTTTGTGTTTTCGCCGGGACCGCCAAGCAGTCTATCGACAAGTGTAAGTGCAAGTTCGGGACTTAACTCAACAATTCCCCGAATATCTGTATTTTCAATTGTAAATAAAAATAATGCCGCAGGATTCGAAACCGAAAGAACATATTCGCTATAATAAATCTGGTCAATTGAAATTAAATTTACATTAATAATGGTTTGAAGTTTTGACATTAAAAAAGAACTTAAACCTTCCGCAAAATTTTCGTGAAGGTTTTGTAAAGTTCGCATCTGAATTTTAGAGATGCGGTTCGGTAAACGGAAATCGAACGGAACAACTTCTTTCTCCGGCTCGGTTTTTATTGAGTCCTCACCGCCGGTTTTCATATTCGATAGAAGAGCATCAATCTCCTGTTGTGATAGTACTTCTGCCATAGTCCTTTTAAGATTATTGTATTATGTATTTGTTATAATAAATTTCAGTTATTTTAATATCGGGAAATTTATCTTTCATCATTTTTTTAATTTCTTCTTTTAACTTTGGTTTTGTCTTCGGATTCATTAATTCTTTAAGCCGTTTTTTCCCAATCAAAGTAATTAAAGCATCATTAATTATCGGTTTTTTCTCTTGCATTTCAGTAAGCATTTCTTCTTTCGGAACATCAAAACCTAAATTGATTAACATTAATCTTACTCCACCATCAGCCGGATTAATAATAATATCTCCTGTTTGGAAAATAAATTTACCAGTTACAACGGAATCCTTAAAAGCAAGTTCATCTTCATTAACAACTTCCGTTCCGTCTTCAGGATGTTTTACATCGACAAAAAAATTAACGGCAACAAAATAAACCGCTACCAGTTGCACGATATAAAGAGGAATTCCGATAAGTAAAACCTTCGGATTTAAGCCACCGGATTTCGCTTCTTTTTCTTCGTCGGCCATATTTCACCTTTTTTTCTTCTAATACAAACTACAATTTCTTTGCAATTGATATGCCAAGAATATTTTTTGAAATCTTTGAATAAATTGAAATTATTATTAAAAACCGTGGCTAATATTCAACATTTGCAGGAAACTAATAATTATCCCTCAACAAAATGAAGAAATAAATACGAAAAACTAAAATTACAAACCTTTTGCCAAGCCGTCACCACGTGGGTCGGATGCACCGTAAAAAGTTTTTGATTTTGCGTTATAAATAATTCCTTCGGCATAACCAAGTCTTCTAACGGGTCCGAGATTTTCACCTTTCTTTAAAAGATAATTTTCAACATCTTTAACCAAAGCAAATCTTTCGCGGAAAATCATATCCGGAAGCCATTGATGATGAAACCGCGGGGCAGAAATTGCTTCGCTGATATTCATCTTAAAATCAATTACATTTACAATGCATTGCAAAACGGTAGTAATAATTGTTGAACCGCCGGGTGATCCGATAATCATAAATAGTGAATCGTTTTTGGTAACAATTGTTGGCGTCATCGAGCTTAACATTCTTTTGCCGGGTTGAACCGAGTTTGCTTCGCTTCCGAGAAGTCCGAACTGATTAGGAACACCGGGCTTTGCCGCAAAATCGTCCATTTCGTTATTCATTAAAAATCCGCAGCCTTCTACAACAATTTTATTTCCGTAGGCTGAATTAATTGTTGTAGTAACACTAACTGCATTACCTTTGGAATCGGCAACGGAATAATGCGTAGTTTCCTCGCTTTCCTTCGGTTCGAAAACCGCCGGTGCTATTTGAGAAGATGGAATTGCAGTATCGGCAATCGAATTTATTATTTTCAAAGCATATTTTTTATCGGTTAATTCTTTGGTTTTTACAGGATAAAAATCCGGATCGCCGAGATGTTTTGAGCGATCGGCGTAAACGTGTTTTAGAATTTCGGTCAAAGTAAAAACGTAAGCACCGCTGTTCCAACCGAGAGAATCAACATTAAAATTTTCGAGTGCATTTAAGGTTTCAATCAAAGCAACACCGCCGGATGAAGGCGGAGGCATCGAAATAATTTTATAACCGCGGTAAGTTCCGGTAACAGGTTTTCTTTCGACGGGAGAATAATTCCGCAAATCTTCTTTCGAGATATTCCAACTGCTACGTTTACTTTGCAAAGCAATAGAATCGGCAATGTAGCCTTTGTAAAACACTTTAACGCCTTCATTGGCAATTGATTTCAATGTTTTTGCCAAATCGTGTTGAACCAATAAATCCCCGGCTTTCCACGGTTCGTTTTCTTTTACAAATATTTTTTTCGTCGAAGGATATTTTTCGAAAGATTTTCGTTCCCAATTCAAACTTTCCGCAAGCGATTCCGAAATAGGGAATCCCTTTTCGGCAAGTAAAATTGCAGGTTGAAGAATTTCTTTAAGCGACATCGTTCCGTATTTTTCGAGTGCAAAGGCTAAACCCGCCACACTTCCGGGTACACCGGACGAAGTCCAACCTTCCGTCGTCATTCCGGGAACTACGTTTCCCGCACTATCCAAGTAAACATTTTTATTGGCAATAGAAGGTGCTTTTTCGCGAAAATCTATTGTGGTTTCCGTTCCGTCCGAAAGTCGAATAACCATAAAACCACCGCCTCCTAAATTGCCCGCTTCGGGATAAGTAACGGCAAGCGTAAAACCAACGGCAACCGCTGCGTCAATTGCATTTCCGCCTTTTCGTAATATGTCCGTGCCGACAAGTGTTGCCAATTTACTTGCCGTAACAACCATTCCGTTTTTACCTTTTTCCGGTTTCTTTGAAGCAGGTAAGTTTTGAGAAGGAAAATAAAATAAAACTAACAGGCTAAAAAATATTCGTTTTAACATTTACACCTTCGCCTTTAAGTTGACGAGTTAAAATTTTTATTAATTCATTAAGTCCGTTTAATGTTGAATCAATTTTTTCGAGGTATTGTTTATCATTAATAATTTTGCCCAAGTTGTTGTCGGAATTTTCTACCGAGCCAAGCATTTTATTCATCATAGAGAAAACCGAATCCGCTTTGGCAATTGTTTTTTTCGAGGAATGAATAATGTAATTTAATTCCGATGAATTGTTTTCAAAAAATGATTTTGCCGAATCAGACAATTCCGCAGTATTTTGTACTATTAGATTTATTTGATGCGAATTTTCATCTAACAATCGGTTGGTTTTATCAAGTGTGTTATTAATTTTCTCCATCGTTACGGAAATTTCATCTCCCCAGTTTTTCTTGCCAAGAAGCGAGTTTAAGTTTTTCGTAAGTTTTTCGGTACTGCGAATAATCGAGGCTAAATCCTCTTGCATTTCGTTGAACATTGCCATTGCTTCGGAAATATCGCCTTTAAATTTACCGTTTTGAATTTCATTTAAATTCAGTTTTGCAGATGAAATGCCCGGTTTTATTTCAACTTTTTTACCGCCCATTAAATCGAGCATTACAATTGAAAAACTGGCATCTTTCCGCAAATCGACATCGCTGGAAAGAGTAAGCGTAGCAATAACCGAATTGCCGTCTATTTTTAAATTACTTACAAATCCTTTTTCAACACCGTTTACCGTAACTTTATCTTTTACGTAAAGCCCCGAAACATTTGGAAAACGGACTTTTACAATTTGTGTATCGCTTCCGAACGAAAAATTCTTTGCCCACATTATCACAAAAATAAAAAGTAATATTCCTATTAATACCGTAATCCCGACTTTTATTTCCGTTGTTTTGTTTGTTTTGTTCATCGTAATTTTAATTTTTTTCAAATATTCGTTTTACTGCCGAAAAATCCGTTGAATCCAAAATCTTTTTTGGGGTGTAACTTTTCAAAAGATTTTTAAGTTTAGTGAATTTTTCGTCAAGCTCATCGGATTTTTCATTTTTATATTTCTTCATAATTTTATCTACAAACGCTGATATCGAGTCGGAATAAGTGTCATTAGGTTTTAACAAATCTTTAATCTCATCGTTAAAAACCTTTTCCCATTGTTTATGAAAATAATTATCGGTTTTGTTTCCGTATTTCTCGTAAACGTAATATAACGTTCCGAGTAAAACAATTAATATCACAATCATTTTAAAAAAGCCTTTAATCATTTTACAACTCTTCTACTTTTTCGATTAACACTTTTTCTATTCTGCGGTTTTTCAATGATTTTACGGTAAACTTGTAGCCTTTTTGAGTAAAGGAAAAACCTTTTTCGGGAATTTCGCCGGCATAGTTAAAAATAAATCCGCCGAGTGTTTCATAATCTTCATTTTCCGAAGAAAAATCCACGCCAAGTTTTTCGCTTAAATCATCAATAGAAAATTTACCAAGAGCCATAAATTTGCCCGGAGCAACTTTTTGAAATTCAATTTCGTCCTTATCAAATTCATCACGAATTTCACCAACAATTTCTTCCAAAATATCTTCTAAGGAAATTAATCCCGAAGTTCCGCCGTATTCATCCACAACAATTCCAAGATGAATATTTCTTTGCTGAAATTCTCGAAGTAATTCGTTTATCAATTTATTTTCCGGAACAAAATAAGCTTTCCTTGCAATTTTTCTAATATTTAAAACCGAATTCGGATCGGGATGTTCGAGAAATCGCAATAAATCTTTTGCATAAACAATCCCTTCAATATGATCCAAATCGTCTTCGTAAAGCGGAAGGCGACTTCTACCGGATTCCGTAATTATTTTAATTACATCTTCATATTTTGCATCAACGGGAACTGCTTTTATATCAACACGAGGTGTCATAATTTCCTTAACCATCACACTTCCAAAGGTAACTATTCCGTGAATAAGTTCTTCTTCCTCTTCGTCTATTGTTCCTTTTTCCGCACCCAGACTTGCCAAATGTTTGAGTTCCTCGCCTTTGATAACTGTTTTTGATTTATCGATTTTAATTTTCTTCATTATAAACGAAAGAAAATCAGTTAAAATTTTTGAAATAGGATAAATTATTACAGCAGTCCAATAAAGCGGAATTGCAATAATTTGCGAGAATTTGTACGGATATTTGGAAGCCCAAATTTTAGGTGTAATTTCAGAAATAAGAATTATTAAAATTGTTAATACAATAATTTGCACAGTCAAAGCAAGTTGAACGGAAATATTATTTTGATGTGCAAAATCTATGGCAAACGATACGGCAATAATTGAAGCCGCAACGTTTACCAAAGTATTTCCCAAAAGAATTGTAACCAAAAGTCTGTGTGGATGCGAAAGTAATGCTAAAATATATCTATCAATAAATTTTTGCCTTTTACCCGATTTTTCCAGTCTCTTTCTATCCAATGAAAAAAGGGCAACTTCCGAACCGGAAAATAGAGCGGAAATAACAAGTAGTAAAAAAAGCAATATTAACTTAAAACTATCGGTTTCCAAATATTAGTAACACCCCGTTTTCTTCAACATTAGAATGGTAAATCATCATCGGAATTATCCGGCAATGCTTCGGTTGCAGGGGTTGCTCCGGTGGTGTCGCTTTCAGGAACATTATCCTGTACGTTGTGATCTTTAACATCAAGCGGAATTAAATTCTCGGCAATGATTTCCGTAACATATCTGGTAATTCCATTTTTATCTTCGTAGCTACGGGTTTGAATTCGTCCTTCAACGTAAAATTTCTGTCCTTTTTTTAGCTTATTTTTGTAAAAATCGGACAAATTATACGCAATTACTTTGTGCCAAGTAGTTTCGTTAACCCATTCGTCGTTTTTCTTGTAACTACGCGTTGTTGCCATACTAAACTCGGTTACAGAAAAATTATCGTTAACAAATCTTGTTACTTCATCTCCCCCGAGATTTCCGATTAGCATTACTTTGTTTAAAGAAAAAGCCATTTTTTTACCTCCTATTGTTGTGTTACAATAAATGCGTCTTTAAATTTATCGTATCTCCAAAGACGGTTTCTTACTTTTTCAGCTTGTTTTCTGTCCTTAAAAGGTGGAAGTTGAACTACAAAAAGTTCTTTATCGTCACTGAAAGTTATGGTTAATTCTTGATCTTTCAATAATTCTTTCGCTTCTTTTACAAATTGTTCGGCAGCTTCTTGAGTTTTAAATGCCCCTATTTGAACAAAATAAAGTGGTTGTTCGTTCGTTTCCTCAGTAATAGATTTTTCTTTTTCTTCAACCTCTTGCTTTTCATTCTGAACTTTCGATGTATCGGGAATGTTTGTAATTTTGCTTTCCTTTACCGAGGCTGTATCGGGGACGGTTTTAATTTCGTCAAAAACATAAGTTTTTTCATTAGTGGACGAAGTTTTATTCGTGCTTTTTTCACTTGTTGAACAGGATACCACTAAAAATACAATAAATAAAATAAAAATCTTTTTCATTACCATTCCCAAATTACAATTACTAATATATACAGAAATCCCGCTTTACACAAAGGTAAAGCGAGATTTCCAAAACCGAATTATATCAATTAATCAGAAATTAATAAAGAACTTTCCTCATTACGGATTCATCAACTTGCGGAATTCCGTTTTTGATTACAGGAGCAGAGCCTTGCAACAAAATACTGTTAGGAACAGTCGCAACGTCAATTTTCGGAATTTCTGCATTAAATACTTCATTAATTTTATCGATAAACAAGTTTGCTACAACAGCATATCCGCGACTTGTCGGGTGTACACCATCCAAGCTAAAAGTATTTCCAGTAATATAAGCTGAAGTAAAATGGATTCCGTTTGCATCGTAACCATTTGCTGCAACTTGATTCATAAAAGCGTTAATATCCACTACGGGATAATTGTGAGCAGCAGCCAAAGTTGCAATTGCATTATTAAAGCCATCGATAGTTGTTTTAATTTCGGCAAGCTCGTCAGCATCCAAAGTTAAAGCATCGGGATACGGATTAAGCGGATGCAAACCGAAAGGCTTTGTTGTATCTATTCCTAGTACGCTCGGATCAGCAATTCCGTGATCGCGGTAAAATTTACCGGTTGGTTGTCCAATTAAAGCAGCATATTTGGAGCCACCGAGTGTTAAAATAACATCTAAATTAAATAAGCCGTTGTAATCAACAAATTGTGTTTGCGGTACGGGTCCAATTTCACCATTCTTTTGATAATAAACACCAACAGCCAAACCGGCATCAACAGCATCTTTAATTGCCAAACCAACTTTAGGACCGATTGTTGTAAAATACGGAGTTGCAGTAACATAAGGAATATTTGCAACAACAACTTTTGCTCCGGTTGTAGCAAGTGTATCGAGAGCCATACTGTAAAGAGCGGTAAAGGTATTTACATCGTTGTGCGCTACAGTTCCACCATAAGCGGCATAACCGAGAATATCATTATTACCGAGCCAGAAAATTACAAAAGTTGGATGCAACATTTTGGCTTGTTGTAATTGTGTACCAATTCCGCGAAGTACCAAATCAAAATATGGATTCGGTTTTCCATTCTGTCCAGTAACACAAGTGTTCGAATCAGTTGCAAATAAAGCATCAGCTAACCATTCGCCCGGAATGCCAAGATTATTATATGGTGCTTGATACTCTAAATTAGTTGGAACACCTTTATTAGGATTAGGAACAATATTGGGAGTTCCATCAGCGTTGAAACTTGCAATTTCAAGTCTTCCGCCAGCGCCAGGATCACTGTAATACGGTTGTGCAAAGTCTGTTCCAACTTGATCGGCAATCAATTTGCCGTACGAATATTTTTGCGAAGATTCATAAAGCGTTCCGTTTTGGTATGCAGCGGAAAGACTATTTCCAACAACTACAAAACGCGAAAAATCAGCATCGCCCGTATTTAGCGGGGGAACGTTAATATCGCTTCTATCTTCGCAACCGATAAAAGCAATACCAAATGAGAAAAGTAAAACAAGCAAAAATTTATTTATGTTTTTCATATTTACATAACCTCCTTAAAATTTATATGAAAAATTGACGGCGAATAAATGAGCGTAGGAATTATAAGTTCCGTTAAACGGAGAATTACCGGAAGTGTACGATACTTTGGAATTGGAAATAGTTCTTTCGTCGAAACGCAAATACATATATGCCAAATCAATTCTTAAATTCGGGGCAAACATACAATTCCAACCAATACCAACGTTAAAGCCCATTCTATTGGCATCCGGTAAAGAAGGCTCTACATATTCATCTTTAACAGGATTTTTATCATATAAAAATCCGGCTCTAATAGCACCATTAACGCTGTTATTTAATGAATATTCACCACCAATTCTTGCAATCCAAGAATTTTGATAATCTCTTATTGCAGTTGATTTTCTACCGTCATTAAAAACAACTTCCATTTTGTCGTAACTTGACCAACCAACATATTGATAATCGGCAGTAACAACGAATTGATTATTTGCGTGCCAAGCCAAACCGGCGGAAATATTCATTGGAGCTGTAAACGAAGCGGAAATATCGCCGCTTGGTAGTTGTCCTTCCAATTGTTGCGGATATTGTTCCGAAGTTGCCGTGCCTTTAAATTCAAATGGTGTTGAACTTCTGTAAGAAATACCAAATGACAAAGCATCGGAAGGTTTGAAAAATAATGCCAAATCATATGCAATTGCACTGTCATCACCTTTAAGTGTCAATTTGAAATCGCCTGAAATAGGATCGGGAATTGGAACGTATTTCATAATCGTTACATTTGCCATTGCGTAACTAATTCCAGCTGCAACAGAAAACATATCGTTAATTTTGTACGCCAAATTTAATCCGTAATAGAAAGTCTTTAAATCGGTATTAACAGCAAGGTAACGACCTACCCAATCGTCATCCCAACGAGTTCCTAATCCGAACGGATTATTAACGCTAAGACCGAGTGAGAGGTTCTCCGTAAGTTTACCAACAACATAAACATTAATAGGGGTAAAAGTCTGTTTTTGAAGATCGTATTCGGTAGTTGCGGGATAAACTCCTCGGAAACTTGCAAAAGGTTTTATAATAGTAGTTCCGAGTGAAACTTGCCAACCCGAAAGTTGGGTTATTCCAGCGGGATTGTAGTAAGCCGCGGATGCATCATTTGCCAAACCGGTAAAAGCACCACCCATAGCCATAACTCTTGCGGAATGTTCGTTTATTTGAAATCCTCCCGCAAATACAAACCCGGAAAACAAAGCGAGTAATGTAAAAATGGATAAAGTTTTTTTAATCATGTGGCTTCTCCTGTGATTTTATGTTAAAAGAACAAATTAATTTAAAATAAAAAAGTGAAAAATGCTAATTATTCGATAGTTAGAATGTGAGCACCTTTTTCAACAGCAGTACCTTCGCTAACTTTTATTTCTTTAACCTTTCCGGGTAACTCGGCTTTAATTTCGTTTTCCATCTTCATTGCTTCAAGCACAAAGAGCGTATCGCCTTCGTTAACTTCGTCGCCTTCGTTTACATTTATTTTAAGTACAAGTCCGGGCATCGAAGCAATTACTTGCATTTCGCCGGAATTTCTTCTTTTTTCGGCTTGGTATTCGCGAGCACGGTTTTGCAAATCCGTTAAAACTTCCAAATCGAAATTTTGTCCGTTTGCAAGTATTTGGATTTTTCCGTTGCCTTTATCGGCAAAAACAATGTTGTAAATTCTGCCGTCAATCTTTACAATTATTTGGTTGGAAGTTTTTGAAAGAATTTCGTAATCGATTTTTTTATCGTCCACAATAGCAAATCCGCCGTCGAGTTTAATATTCTTTTTTCGCTTATTATTTATGTTTACGACGTAATTGTTCATAACACTGCCCAGTAATTTTCTTTTGAAACGTGATTTTCGGTTACTTTGAATTTTAGTTTTTCATCTCGAATAATTGCCGCAACTACCGAAACAACATCATCTATGTTTTCAAAATCTTCTTCCCATTTATCGGGAAGAAGCGGTGCAAGTTCGGTTTCCAAAAAATTAATATCGAAACTAGCATCCAAAAACTTCGGATGTTTCAATATCCAGAAGAAAAGTGGAATGTTTGTTTTAACTCCGATAATTTTGTATTCGCTTAAAATATTAAGCATTCTGCGAATTGCATCTTCGCGGGTTCTTCCCCAAGCAATTACTTTCGAAAGCATCGGGTCGTAGTAAACACTTACTTCGGAACCGGTTTCAATTCCCTGATCTACACGAACGCCAGGTCCGGATGGTAAACGGTGCAACTCAATTTTTCCGATTGACGGAGCGTAATTATTCGTTACATCTTCGGCGTAAATTCTACATTCGATTGCCGCTCCGTGAATATAAATTTCATCTTGCTCGAAAGAGATTTTTTCACCTTCGGCAATACGAATTTGCTCTTTTACCAAATCAATTCCCGAAATCAATTCGGTTACCGGATGCTCAACTTGAAGGCGAGTATTCATTTCGAGGAAATAAAAATTCTTTTTCGCATCCATTAAAAATTCAATTGTTCCCGCATTGTAATATCCGCAAGCTTTTGCTGCGTTAATTGCGGCTTCGGTAATTTTTTCGCGTACTTCCGGCGTTACACTTGCAGAAGGCGATTCCTCAATTACCTTTTGATGACGCCGTTGCACGGAACATTCACGCTCGAATAAGTGGCGATAATTACCGTGTTTATCCGCAATTATTTGAACTTCAATGTGCTTCGGATTTTCAATAAATTTTTCGATGTAAACCGCACCGTTTCCAAAAGCTTTTATCGCTTCGCTTTTTGCACGATTAAATCCGTCAATCAATTCGTTTTCCGAATCGATTTTACGCATTCCTTTTCCGCCACCGCCGGCAGCAGCTTTTAACATAACGGGATAACCTATTTCCGCAGCAATCCGTAGCAATTCGTTTTCGTCTTCAATCGGTTCGGTTGTTCCGGGAACAATAGGCACGCCGTGTTCTTTCATCAATGTACGTGCAGCGGTTTTTTCGCCCATCATTTCAACGGATTTTGCAGGCGGACCGATAAAGATAATTCCCGCTTCATCGCACATTCTAATAAAATCGGCATTTTCAGAAAGAAAACCGTAACCAGGATGAATTGCATCGGCGCCGCATTTTTTTGCAACTTCAATTATTTTTTCGCCGCGTAAATAAGATTCGCTTGCCGGTGCTTCCCCAATAAAATAGGCTTCATCGGCAATCTTTACGTGAAGAGCATTTCGGTCGGCTTCCGAAAAAACCGCAACAGCAGTAATCCCAAGTTCTTTTGCAGCTCTTAAAACTCTAACGGCAATTTCACCTCGGTTGGCAACAAGAATTTTTTTGATTTTCATTTCCACATCTCTCAAAAAATTAAGAATTAAAAAAACAAAGAATTTAATGCAAAGTCAAAAACAAATTTATTTTAACTTTACTACGGTTATGCCTTCGCCTCCAACTTCGATTTTGGCAAAGTGAAATTCCTTGACAAAATCGTGTTCTTTCAAAAGTTTATGAACGGTTTGTTTTAAAACGCCGGATCCCTTCCCATGCAAAATTTCAACTTCCTTGTTGTTAGTGGTGTAAGCATCGTCAATAAATTTAACTACTTCGTACTCAATCTCTTCGGGCTTTTTACCGCGAATATCGAGGCGAAGTGTTTCAAGTCCAGTAAAATAAGCGTTTCCGCCGTTCAAAGAATATTTGTTTTTTCTTTTCTTTGTGTGTTCAAGCTTATCCAATCCTATTTCTATTTTCAACGCACCGCTCTGAACCAGCGATTTGTTTTTCTTTTTATCAATCGAAATTATTTCGCCCTCGGTATCTGAAGAAACAATACGGACAAAATCTCCAATTTTAAACTCTCGTTTTTCAACTGGTTTTTCCGCGGGTTTTATCGCCTTCTTAAATTCTTCAATTTCGGATTTCGCTTTTTTAATCGTTTCTTTTTCAGCATTCGATTGGCGAATTTCGCGAATTGCGTTTTCTATTTTTTTATTTGCCTCGGCAATAATTTCGTTTGCTTTATTTTTCGCTTCCTCAATTATTTTTTGTTTACGCTCTTCCAATTGTTTTCTCTTGCTTTCGTAAAGATTTCCCAACCCGCGAAGACGAACATTTTCGAGCTCAACTTCACGAAGCTTTTTACTTAACGCATCCGCTTTTTTCTGTAACTCAACCAGCAACTCTTCCGTTTTGTTTGCTGTTTCGTCAATAAATTTTTTCGCTTCATTTAGTAGCGTGTCGTCAAGTCCAATTCTATTTGCAACTTCAAAAGCGTAACTTGCTCCAGGTTCGCCTTGTTTTAAGCGAAAAGTCGGACGAATATTTTCGATGTCAAATTCAAGCGATGCATTTTGAAATCCTTCCGTACGGTTTGCCAAAACTTTAAGCGTTCCGTGGTGCGTTGTTGCAAGCACGCGAGAGCCTTTACTTGCGAGCCTCAATAAAATTGCACTTGCCAAAGCCGCACCTTCGGTGGGGTCTGTTCCCGTGCCTATTTCGTCGAGTAAAATCAAAGATTTGTCATCAGCATTTTCGAGAATATTTTTAATGTTAGATAAATGCGAACTGAACGTGCTTAAATTCTCTTCAATAGATTGTTCGTCGCCAATGTCTATCATAATTTTATCAAAAAATGCGAATTCGGAATCGGGTGAAGCGGGAATATGAAAGCCGCTTTTAACCAACAAACTCAATAGCCCCACGGTTTTTAACACAACGGTTTTGCCACCGGCATTCGGTCCTGTAATTATAATTACTTTGTAGTCCTCAAATTTTAGATTTAACGGGATTGTTTGTTTTTCGCCAAGCTTCTCCAATAAAATCGGGTGTTTAGCATTAATCAAGTTAAGATTACTTTTATTATTAAGTGCCGGGAAAGAACAATCGTACTTTTGCGAATAATAAGCCGCAAGAAAAATTTTTTCTATTTCCGCAAGCATTCTTTGTGTAAGCAAAAGCTCATTTGAAATTGTGGAAATACGTTTTGTAATTTCGGAAAGCAAACGACGAACTTCGCGTTTTTCTTCAAAGCCAAGCGAAATTATGTCGTTATTTAAATTCAATATTTCTTCCGGCTCGATGTAAACGGTTTGTCCCGTTGCGGATTCGGAATGAATTAATCCGCGTACTTGTCTTTTGTATTCGGCTCTTACCGGAACAACGAGCCGTCCGTCATGAAGCGTAATAAAATCTTCTTGCGTTATTTTTGCCTTACTTAATTCACGTAATTTCTTTTCGGCAAGATTTTTCAAATGCAAGTTCTTTTCTATTTTCTCACGTCGAATTTCACGCAAGCGAGGCGAGGCATTATCTTTAACTTCGCCCGATTTATCAATAATTGACGAAATGAATTTTATTAAATATTTATCGGTGTAAATTGCATCGTAAAATTTATTTTTCAGTAAATCAATACTTTCGTAATTGTTTAAGAATCGCTTAAACTCATCGGCGGTAGAGAGCAAATCAAGAATACGCAAAATTTTTTTCGGTTCGAGTGCCGTACCTTCTATTTTACTTTGCGAAATTACTTCCGATAAATCTTCATCAATATTTGCGGGGGGATGAACATCTTCTTCTAATAATCTTTTTGCCGTGGAAATTAATTTGCCGTAATTATTGGCTTCATCAATTGAATTAAAAGGCTTGTGAGTAAGTATTAATTTGCGGGTTAAAGGCGAACGAGAATTGCGTGCAATGTTTTCAAGTACTTTATCGTATTCTAATTTTTCGTATAGTTCGTTTTCTGTCATACTTCGGTTGTTGAAGACGAATCTTCAAATTTCTTCAAAAACTGATTGAATAATTCTTCGGTATTTTTTTCGCCCAAAACAAAATCAATAGTATCAGGAATAACCGAATATACCGGTTTGTAGAATTTCGAGTTTTCCCTAATATTTTCGGGGGGAAGATTGAATATGTGAAAAAAGAGTAAAAATCCGCTCAAAAAGAAAAGCATTTGCAACGCTCCGAAAATTCCACCCAAAATTTGATTCACAAATTTATTTACTTTGTCCGCAGGATGAACAACTCGTTTAATAATTGAAACAATTAAGAGAACACCGAAAAAAATCAGTATTGCCGCAACAATGCGTGAAAGGTCGTTATCGTTATTAAAATATTTTGCAAGTAAAACCCCAAGCGAATCGGAATACATATAACTTAACAGAACCGCTAAAATTAATCCGCCAAGTCCAATTAACTTTCTAACAATTCCATCCTTGAAGCCAAGGGCAAATCCAATTACCAACATTACAAGAATAATTACATCAACGTAATTCATCTTAGCTCAAAATTTTTTCAACAATTTGTCTGATTTTATTTCCGTCGGCTTTCCCCTTCAATTCTTTCATTACGGCACCCATAAGTTTACCGAAATCTTTTTTCGTTTCCGCACCAATTTGATTTGCAATTTCTTTTACTTTCGCTTCAATTTCTTCATCGCTTAATTGTTCCGGCAAATACGATTCAATAATTTTTAATTCCGCTTCTTCTTTTTCTGCAAGTTCTTCTCTACCGCCTTTACGGTATTGCTCAATTGCATCTTTCCTTTTTTTAGCAGCGGAAGTAAGTAATTTAATTTCGTCATCTTCGGTCATTTCGCGGTTTGCACCGCTTTTTTCAAATTCCAAAATCAAAGCACGAATGGAACGCAATGTTTGCAAGCGAACTTTATCGCCGCTTTTCATTGCGTCTTTCATATCGGAATTTATTTTCTCTTTAAGATTCATCTTCCCTCCGAATAAAAATCAATCTAAAAAAAAAGGCAGGCTATAAAATTTACAACCTGCCCTTTATTTAATTTAAATTTCGGTTATTCTTTTACCATTGCCGAGTAGTTTATCCTTCGGGCATCGGCTTTCCGTAATTCCTGTTGAATATCGGTAACAACACCCATATCGGAGTTTTTATCAATACGCAACGAAACAATTACGTTCGGCAAAGATTGTCTTTTCTTGTACATAATCGGTTGGATTTCATCAACTTTAACAATTGCATCTTCAACCTGGATTCTTCCGTCCTTTCCAACCCAAATGTAAGAAACAAGACGTTTGTTTTCTATTTTCTCAATCGCCTCTGCTTGCGGAAGTTGATATTGAACGTAAACGTCAACTTCTCTTAAAGTTGTTGTTACCATAAAGAAGAGAAGCAACATAAAAACAATATCCGGCATCGAAGCGGTTGGAATTTCTTGTTTTGTATTTGCACGTTTCTTTTCGAATTTCATTTTAAATTAACCTCAAAATTTTATTTTACAGCTTCAGGTTCGGCAATCGAAATAATAATAGGAATCTTGTTTTTCTTTATATCATTAAGTTGTTCTTTATCCAAATCGTCAAGACCTTTTCCATACTTGCTACGTGCGTATTCTTCTTGTACTTCAAAATACGTTTTCTTTACTGCATCGAGAACCTGAATGTAAACATTGTAAGGAGTTTTTCTATCGGTTTTGATAGAAACAACAAGTTTTTTCTTTTTCGGTTCATTTATTTTAGCTTCAATTCTCGGTTTCAATTTGTCGTGAATATCGGCAACGGTAATAACTTCGTTGTTCAAAAGCACTTCGCCATCGGCGTTAACAAGAATTGCCGCCATTCTATCTTTAGAAAGCGGGGCAAATTCCTGTTCTTCCGGTGGAATATATTCGGGCAAAGTTAAACCGATACCGGTATCAACATCAATTGTTGTGGCAACCAAGAAAAACAGAAGCAACAAAAAAGCTATATCCGCCATCGAAGATGTAGGGATTTCCGCTTCTTTTACTTTTCTTTTTTTGAATTGTGCCATTTCAGTTCTCTCGAATTAAAGTTTGTTATTTTTCTTTTTGTACAAGTAAAGAGCATCAATAAGTTCAACGGAACTTTCTTCCATATCACCAACAAGTTTATCGATTTTTGCTACGAAGTAATTATAGAAAATTTGAAGAATCATAGCGGTAACCAAACCAAATAACGTTGTTAACAATGCAACGGAAATACCATTTGCAACGATTCCCGGAGAAATTTGTGCAGCAGCAGCAATAGCATCGAAAGCTTCAATCATACCTTGAACCGTTCCGGTAAATCCAAGCATAGGTGCAATAGTAATAAAAGTGGAAATCCAAATCAAACCTCTTTCGAGGAAGTTCATTTCCAAAGCTCCGTAAGCCATAATTGCTTTTTCAACAGCATCCAAACCTTCGTCTGCTCTCATAAGTCCGGCATGGAAAACCGAAGCAATAGCACTGCGACTATTTTCGCAAACTTTAATGGCTTCTTCAATTCCACCAGTTTCGAGAGCTTCTTTAATTTTAACAACAAATTTTTTCGTGTTTGTGCTTGCTCTGTTCAAAGTCCAGAATCTTTCGATAACAAAAGCCAAACCGAGAATTAACGAGAAAAGAATAGGCCACATAAAGCCGCCACCGGCTTCGAATTTTTCTTGCAAATAAGTTAATACGCCACTATCATTTGCTTGCGCAATTACGTAGTTAAGACTACCGATTACTTCTGCAATAAACATGAGAGATAACCTCCGTTATAATTTGTTTATATTAATTTCAAATTAAGAATTTAAGATTAATCAAATATAAGAACAATGTCAATTTTAAAAATAGTTGATTTCTAAAAGTTTTTTACTATAAAAAATCAAAATAATTTGTCTAAAATTTCAAGAGCCTCTTTCGCCGCATTTTGTTCGGCTGTTTTTTTATTCCTTCCTGAACCAACTGCTAATTTTTTATCACCAATACTTACGGCAACAGTAAAAATTTTATCGTGTTCCGGTCCCGAAACTTTTACCAATTCGTAAACAGGATTTCCTTTCCCAAGTTTATGAGAACGTTCAAGCAATTGTCCTTTGTAATTCGAATCAATTGAATAATCAATAAAATCAATTATTTGCTCTTCAATAAATTTTTTAACTTTAAGCAAACCTTGATCAAGATAAATTGCACCGATTAAAGCTTCCATTGCATCGGCAAGAATTGATTTCAAACCGCTTTCACTATCTTTTATAAACCTTCTATCGTAAAATAAAATTTCTTGTAAGTTCAAATTTAATGCAGTTTTGTAAAGAGCGTTTTTGTCAACAAGTCTTACACGGAATTTTGTTAAATCCCCTTCGTTTAAATCCGGATAGTGCTTAAATAAATATTCGGCAACGATTGCACCAAGTATTGCATCGCCAAGAAATTCAAGCCTTTGATTTGATTTCTTAAATCCCTTGTTTTGAGATACAACAGATTGATGAGTCATTGCTTCGAGAAAAACATCGTAATCATTAATAGGCGAACCAATTAATGATTCCAATTGAGAAATTATTTTTTTAAAATTCTTCGTATTATCCGAATGAAGTCCGAATAAACTTTTAATCTTCTCGAAAATGCCCATTCTAAAATAAATTAATTGTTATCCGAATTTCTTAATTACGACGGTTGCATTGTGTCCACCAAAACCGAATGTGTTACTCAATGCATATTTAATTTCTTTTTCAACCGCTTCTTTTGGTGTGTAGTTCAAATCGCATTCCGGGTCGGGATTATCGAGATTAATTGTCGGCGGAATTACACCTTCTTTTAATGCAAGAACTGTTGCAATTGCTTCAACGGCGCCTGCTGCTCCAAGTAAATGTCCGGTCATCGATTTTGTTGAGCTTACATTCATTTCGTAAGCATGTTCGCCAAAAAGTCTTTTAATTGCTTTTGTTTCATTCAAATCGTTTAATTGCGTTGAAGTTCCGTGAGCATTTATATAATTGATATCATCGGTCGATATTCCGGCATCGCGAATAGCTTCACGCATCGAACGGAAAGCACCTTCGCCTTCCGGTGCAGGAGCAGTAATGTGGTATGCATCTGCTGTCATTCCAATACCAATAATTTCGGCATAAATTTTAGCACCGCGTTTTTTTGCATGTTCATATTCTTCCAAAATTAAAGCACCCGCTCCTTCGCCCATTACAAAGCCGTTACGGTCTTTATCGAATGGACGCGAGGCTTCCAAATATCTATCGTTCCAAGTGGAAATTGCGCGCGAAGAATTAAAACCTGCAATGGACATCGGAATTATCGGAGCTTCCGAGCCACCGGAAACCATTACATCCGCCGCACCACGCTGAATTAAAATAAAAGCATCGCCAATTGCATGAGTAGAAGTTGCACATGCGGAGGTTACCGAATAATTCGGTCCCTTAAAACCATATTTAATGGAAATATGCCCCGGTGCAATATCTGCAATTAACATCGGAATGAAGAAGGGAGAAACGCGACGCGGACCAGATTTTAAGAAAACGGAATGCTGTTTTTCAAAAGTTTCCATTCCCCCGATACCGCTTCCGAAAACAACACCAATGCGTTCCAAATCTTCTTTTTCCAAATCCAAACCGGAATCTTCGACTGCTTGAATTGCCGAAGCAAGTGCGTAATGTGTAAACAAATCCATTCGTCTTGCTTCTTTTTTGTCAATATACTTTTCAACATCAAAATCCTTGACTTCGCACGCAAACTTTGTTGCAAATTCCGAAGTATCGAATTTTGTAATTAACCCGGCACCGTTTTTTCCGTTTTTAAGCCCTTCCCAATATTCTCCAACGGAATTTCCTAACGGAGTAATTGCACCTAAACCCGTTACTACAACTCTTCTCATTTTTTCCTTTCCTTAAATAATAGATAAGAAAAAGGCTATTCTTCCGAGAAAGCCCAAAAGAATAGCCGAAAAATCCAATTTGTTAGTTACCGACTTTTTCTTTTAAATAATTTAATGCGTCGCCTACTGTTCCGATTTTTTCAGCATCTTCGTCAGGAATAGATACACCAAATTCTTCTTCGAAAGCCATAATTAATTCAACGGTATCGAGAGAATCTGCTCCCAAATCATTAGTAAAAGAAGCTTCGGGTGTAATTTGGGATTCGTCAACACCCAATTTGTCCATAATTATTTCTTTTACTTTTTTTTCTAAATCCATAACATTCTCCTAATTTGTTTGTTAATTATTATTTGGAAATTTTTTCTGAATTTACACACAAATGAATAAGTTCAGAAAAAACTTCTCTTTTTAATAATTACATTACCATTCCGCCATCAACTGTAAGTACTTGTCCCGTAATATAAGAAGCATCGTCGCTTGCTAAAAAGTAAACCGCTTTTGCAATATCTTCGGGTTTACCTAATCTATTTAATGGAATTAAATTCATCAAGCTTTCTTTTTGGCTTTCGTTCAATGCTTCGGTCATTTCGGTTTGAATATAACCCGGTGCAACAGCATTTACCGTAATTCCTCGAGAAGCAAATTCTTTTGCAACAGATTTTGTAAAACCAATTAAACCGGCTTTTGATGCGGAATAATTTGCTTGTCCGGCATTCCCAGTTAATCCAACAACGGAAGTTATGTTAATTATTCTTCCCGAACGTTGTTTTAACATCTGACGTGAAACGGCTTTTGTAAAATTAAATGCACTTTTCAGATTAACATCGATAACACGGTCGAAATCATCTTCGCTCATTCTCATAAGCAAATTATCTTTCGTAATTCCGGCATTATTAACCAAAATATCAACAGCACCAAAATCGGAAATTATTTCCTTTACCGTATTTTGTACCGCATCAAAATCGGAAACATCGGCTTTGTATGATTTAATTACAGCACCGCTATTTTTTAATTCTTCAATTAACGAATCGGCACATTCATCGCAGCTATTGTAAATAAAAGCAACGTCGGCAAAAGGCTCGCCATTTACTTTACGCAAAGCAAGTTCTTTAACTATTGCTCTACCAATTCCGCGAGTTCCACCTGTTACAATTGCTTTTTTTTGTGCCATTTTAATCCTTTTTTAGAAATATTCAAATACCGAAACTAAAAGTTAATCAAATCTTCGTATTTATCAATACCTAAAATTTTAACGCTTCTATCTATTCTTTTTATTAAACCTTGCAATACTTTGCCCGAACCTATCTCTACAAAAGTATCAATTCCGTCCGAAATCATATTTTTTATTGTTTGTTCCCACCGCACCGGACTTACCAATTGTCGGAGTAGTAAATCTTTAATTTTTTCCGATTTAGTTACAGGAAGTGCCGTTACATTAGCATAAACCGGAATTTGTGCATCGGAAATTTTAACATCATTCAATTTTTTAGAAAATTCTTCAACTGCATATTCCATTAAAGCGGAATGGAAAGCACCGCTTACAACAAGTTCTTTAACTATTTTTGCACCGGATTCTTTTGCCAATTTCATTGCTTCGTAAACAGCTTCCGGTTCGCCGGAAATTACAATCTGCCCCGGCGAATTAAAATTGGCACATTGCACAATTCCTTTTGCAGAGGCTTGCTTGCACGCTTCGTTAAGCTTTTCGTAATCCAAACCGATAACGGCAGCCATTGTTCCTTTTTTTATTTTTCCCGCTTCAAACATTGCTTTTCCACGTTCGCGAACAAGCGAAAGCCCATCTTCAAAACTTAAAGCCCCGGCAGCAAACAAAGCAGTGTATTCACCAAGTGAATGTCCGGCAGCAGCTTCAAAATTTTTTTCTTTCAACAATTCAAACAATACTGCACTATGTAAAAACAACGCCGGTTGTGTTACATAAGTTTGTTTAAGTTCTTCGGCGGGACCATCGAACATTATTTTTGTAATATCGAAGCCAAGTATTTCATTTGCATTATCAAATAATTCTTTTGCGTGGGAATTATTTTCGTACAAATCCTTGCCCATTCCTACATATTGAGAACCTTGTCCGGGAAAAACAAAGGCTGTCTTACTCATTAGTCAATGCTCCAAACCAAGTAAACCGAACCGAAAGTGTAGCCAGCACCAAATGCGGAAAGAATAAGCTTATCGCCGCGTTTTAATTTGCCGGCTTCGTAATAATCGGCAAGTCCAAGCGGAATTGTTGCAGCAGTTGTGTTTCCGTATTTATTAATATTAATTACAACTTGATCTTCGGAGATTCCCATTCTTTGTGCAGTTGCTGAAATTATTCTTAAGTTTGCTTGATGAGGAACCAAATACGCAATATCTTCGGCTGTAAGATTATTACGTTTCATAATTTCTACTGAAACATCCGCCATTCCTTTAACGGCAACTTTAAATACGCGTTGCCCGTCTTGATAAATATAATGCAATTTTTTATCGACTGTTTCGTGGGAAGCAGGCATTGCACTTCCGCCGGCAGCCATATAAAGTGCATCACGTCCGGAACCGTCGCATCTTAAAATTTGATCTTGAATTCCGTAATCCAAATCTTCCGTAGGCTCAAGCAACACAGCAGCCCCGGCATCTCCGAAAAGAACGCAAGTAGTTCTATCGGTGTAATCGACAATTGAGCTCATTTTATCGGCACCGATAACAACAACTTTTTTATACGTTCCGGATTGAATTAAACTTGCACCGGCTTTAAGTGCAAAAAGAAAACCCGAGCAAGCACCGGAAAGATCAAAGCCCCAGGCGTTTTTAGCACCAACGTTATCTTGCACTAAGCAAGATGTTGCAGGGAAAAACATATCCGGCGTTACTGTTGCAACAACAATAACATCAATTTCTTCGGGTTTTAATCCGGTGTTTTCCATTAAATTTTCAAGTGCGCGGGTTGCAAGAACACTTGTTCCTCCTTCTTCAAGCATTCTTCTTTCTTCTATGCCGGTACGTGTGCGAATCCATTCGTCGCTTGTATCAACTATTTTTTCAAAATATTTATTGTCCAAAACTTTTTCGGGCAAATATTTTCCAACACCAGTTATTTGTGCGTTAACTACTTTGCGTTCTTTGGTGTTCATCTTCTATTGCTTCCTTTAATTTAATTACTAAATTAGCCTTATAAGCTCTAAAGGCTTGTAAAATCATATTTTTTATTCCTTTTGGCGAACTCGATCCGTGTCCGATAATTGTAATCCCGTTTATTCCGAGCAATGGCGTTCCCCCGATATTATTTACGTCTGCGTCGTAAAGTGCTTTTTTTACTGCGGATTTCGCTAAACCTATTTGAAGTTTTGCCCACAAACTTGTTTCGGCAAATTGTTTAAATTTTGTCCTTAAAAACGAAATCATACTTTCTGCTTGTTTTAATAAAAGATTACCAACAAAACCATCGCATAAAGCAATATCAACAGTTCCTTTAAAAATATCTCGTCCTTCGATATTTCCATAAAAATTTAAATCGGTCTTCTTTAACAATTCCGTTGTTTCTTTGGTAAATTTCAAACCTTTAGATTCTTCTTCTCCAACATTTAACAAACCGACCGAAGGATTAGGAAAATCGAGAACTTCCTTTAAATAAGTGGAGGTAAGTGTTGCAAACTCAACAAGGTGATGAGGTTTCGAATCGACAAAAGCACCGGCATCGCTAATGTAAGTGAAAGAATGCCTTTCGTTTGGAATTGGTGCGGCAATTGTTGGACGCGAAACACCTTTAATTCTACCAATAATAAAAATTGAAGCAACCCCAACAGCCCCCGTATTTCCGGCACTTACAAGTGCATCTGCTTTTCCTTCTTTTACAAGATTGGCAGCAACTACAAGGGACGAATCTTTTTTCTCTCGGATTGCTTTATTAGGAGAATCGTGCATAGTTATTACTTCGGATGCGTGAACGATTTCAATTTCGTTTCCGTTGTAGCTGTGTTTTTTTAGTTCTTGTTCAATTTTTTTCTCGTCGCCAACAAGAATAATTCTAATTTTTTCGGGCGATTCGTTAAGTGCTTGTAATGCACCTTCAACTTCGGTATGGGGAGCGAAATCGCCCCCCATAGCATCCAAAGCAATTTTCATTACGGAATTGGATTCGCTCATGGAGAGACTCTAAAAAATTATTCCGGTACAAACATTGACTTTCCGGCATAATATCCGCAATTAGGGCAAGCACGATGGCTTAATTTCATCTCGCCACAGTTTGGGCAAGCAACCAGAGTAGGAGCGGAAGATTTGTAATGTGTTCTTCTTTTATCTCTTCTACTCTTAGATACTTTTCTTTTCGGATGTGCCATTTTTTCACCTTTTATTTATCGTTAATATTTTTCAATTTTAATAACGGTTCCCAAATGGGATTTATTTCATCGTTTTCACAAGTACATTTTTCATAATTTAAATTTGCTCCGCATTTAGGACAAATTCCTTTGCAATCTTCCGAACATAAATGTTTCATTGGAACAGCCAAATTAATATAATCATAAAAATCTTTCGTTAGATCGACGTATATTAATTCGGGTGTTAATTTGTAAATATCATCTTCCTCAAATTCTTCCGGAGTACCATTTTGAATGTAAAAAATTTTAAATTTTCCGGTAAGTTTTTCGTCATACAACTCCAAACATCTATCGCAACGAAATTTAGCAAAAAGCTCAAAAGAACAATTAAAAATAATCTGTCCCGGGCTTTTTTCTACTCCAACGGAAAGTTTAACATCTCCATTAAAAGGTTCTTTCAGATTAAGTTCGGAAACATTTTTTGAAAGAACAAATTCGTGCAAGCCATTCGGCAGCGAGTTTATTTTAATCTTCATAGTAATATATAAAAATTTAGCCTGTTAATATAAATACTCACTTTTTCATAAGCAAATTGGCAAAAATAGGATATTTCTGGCTTTTAATTTATTTATAATCCCGTTTTTTATCTGAATTAGGCTTATAAAGTGAAAACTTTTTTCTTATAAAATTAACCTAACAAAACAAATAAAAAGCCCCGAAAAAACGGGGCTTGCGAAGAACTTTTTTATTAAAAATTAAAATGTGATTTTCTTGTTGCCTTTCTTTGCGTATTCGTAAACCAAAGCACTTGCAACGAAAATCGATGAATACGTACCAACCATTACACCGATAAATAATGTAAATGCAAATCCACGTAAAACTTCGCCACCAAACAGAAGCAAAATCAATGTTACAAACCAAGTTGTTAACGAAGTAATAATTGTACGCGGTAATGTTTGATTGATTGCTTTGTTAATATTTTCTTTCAACGGTGCGGTTTTGTGAATTTTGAAGTTCTCTCTTACTCTATCGAAAACAACCACCGTGTCGTTGATTGAGTAACCGACAAGAGTAAGAAACGCGGCAACAACGTTGATATTAACAGCTAGATTAAGAAAATCGGTAACTCCGTAAAGTAACGAGAATAATCCGAGTGTAATTAAAACGTCGTGGAATAACGCTACAACAGCACCAACCGCAAAAATAAACTTGAACCGAAAACCTAAATAAATAAGAATTACAAGCAATGCCAAGATAATTGCAATAATTGCATCTACTTTTAATTCTTTACCGATTTTAGGTCCAACGTGTTCTTCTTTAAGAACTTTGAATGAATTATCTTTGTAAAGATTTTTCAAGTTCTCCTTAATCCAATCTGCAATTCCCACACGAACTACAACTTCTTTTACGTGAGCATCGCCTTCGCCGAATTTGGAACTTTGGAAACCTTCCTTAAACAATTCATCGGAAATTTGTGCGGCAAGTTTCGGGTCGTCAAATTTGAAAGTTACTGAATTACTTTTTTTATCAATTATTTCGTATTTAATATTTGGATGAAGTTTTTTAATTGTTTCTTCGATTTTACTTAAAACTTTCGGGTAAATTTCTTTTGGTATTTCTTGTAAATCGGTTCTTACCAGAATTCCGGTTTCGCCACCGAAAGTTTTAACTTCTACTTTTCCCAAGCCGATTTTATTTATCTCTGCTCTTATCGTTCCGATATCAACCGGTTTTTCAAAACCGAGAGCAATCTCCGTTCCGCCTTTGAAATCGATTCCGTATTCAAGTCCGCGGAAAACAAGACTTATTAAACCGATAAGAATTAAAGTACCGGAAATTGCATAAGCGAGTTTTCTGTTTCCGATAAAATCGAAATTGGTGTTTTTAAATATTCGCATTTATTTTTAATCTCCTTAATTATCCGATATTAATTTTTAATCCCTTACTAACCATCATATTGAAAATCAAACGGGAAACTATCAACGCACTGAATAAACTTGAGAAAATACCAATCATCAAAGTAAGAGCAAAACCTTGAACAGGTCCGCTACCGAATTGGTAAAGAATAATTCCGGTGAAAAACGTTGTGATATTCGAGTCGATAATTGCAGACATCGAATTATCAAATCCGGCATTAACTGCTGCTTTAAGCGTTTTTCCGGTTTCGAGTTCTTCACGAATTCTTTCGTAAATAAGCACGTTAGCATCCACAGCCATACCGATTGTAAGAATAATACCCGCAATACCAGGCAATGTTAATGTTGCGTGGAAGCCGGCAAGAATTCCCATAATAAATAGTAAAGTAAGGAACAATGTTAAATCTGCAATTGCACCACCGGTTTTGTAATAAATTACCATAAAAAGAGCAACCAAAATAAATCCGGCAATAGTTGAGAAAAATCCTTTGTTAATAGAATCTTGTCCTAAGGACGGACCAACAGTTCTTTCCTCAATGATTTCAATAGGTGCAGGCAAAGCACCGGCTTTTAGTACAATTTCCAAAAGTTTTGCTTCGTCTAAGTCAGCCATTCCTTCAATCTGGGAACGACCACCTGTAATTTTACCTTTAACAACCGGTGCAGAATAAACAACACCATCGAGTACAATAGCAATTCTTTTATTTATGTTCGAACCGGTAATTCGAGCCCATTCCCTTGCACCTTCTGCATTCATTTGCATTGTTACAATCGGGGCGGTTGTTTGCGGATCGATATTCGCTTGAGCATCGGTAATTACACCACCGGTAAGTTCGGGTTTTTTATTTACGAGATATAATTTATAAATCTCTTCGCCGTCTTTTGTTTTTGTAATAGGCTTTGCACTAAATAAAAACTTAACGTTATCTGGAATAAGTTTTTGAACATCGGGACGACTTAAATAATTTTTAAGTTTTGCCATATTGCTTTTCTTTACAAAAGCATCGGCAACTTGGCTTTGCGGATTAATCATTGCCAACGCATAAAAAGGATGTTTAATTGCAAATTCCTCTTCGGTTAATTGTCCGGTAGAATCTTTCTTTGCCAAACTATCGAGCAACGTACTATCTTTCGGTGCAAGAACTTCGGCAAGATGTTGGTCAATAGCATTCATTACGTTAAAGGTAAATTTAGGATCTTTAACCAAAGTAAATTCAAGTAAAGCACGTCCTTGCAAAAGTCTTTTCGCTTCTTCTTCTTTTGCAATTCCAGGAAGTTCAACAATTATTCTTCTTGAACCTTGCGGTTGAATGCTTGGTTCGGAAACGCCGTATTGGTTAACACGGTTGCTGATAATTTCGATTGCACGTGTAACGGCATCTTTTTCTTGTTCTTTTAATTTTTTAATTATCTGATCGTCGCTCTGGCGAATCGAACCGAAATAACGGCTTAATCTAATTCCTTTTTCTTTCAATTTACGAGCAACAATCGAAACAACATCTTCGTCCGAAACCTTTGCTTCTTTTTCCGCTTCTTTCATTATTTGATCAAATGTATCGTCCGGGTCCTTAGCAAGTCTTTCGAGCAATTTCGCAGTATTAACTTCAAGCACTAAATACATACCGCCTTGTAAATCAAGACCTAATTTCAATCTTTTTTCACGTGCGTCTTTGAAATCCGGATTACTTACGCGAATACTATCTTCTTTAAATGTAAGAAGTTTACGTAATTTCGCTTCGGAAATTGTCGGGTTTTTCTCTTTATATTCGGTTTCGAATTTCGAGAGCTCTTTTTTTATTTGCTTTGTATTCTGATAATCCTGATAAGTTGGATAAAGCAAATACAAACTAAGAGCAATAAATGCTATGATAAAAAACAATTTTGTTCTAAACTCTTTCATATAACTTCTTCAATTTTTTAGTTAAAAATTTGTTTTAAAAACAAAAGGGCATCGAAATCGACGCCCGAAAAACTATTCTCTTACAACCCAGGTCTTAACAGAAGCTTTTACATCGGAATGAAGTTTTACATCAACCGTGTAAATTCCAAGAGATTTAATTTCCTCGGGTAATTCAATTTTTCTTTTGTCTATTTCAAAGCCTTTTTCTTTAAGAGCATCAGCTATCATTTGTGAAGTAACAGAACCGAAAAGTTTATCTTCTTCGCCTACTTTAACCGGAATTGTAATCGAGATTTTTTCGAGTTCGGCAACCAAATTACGAGCTTTTTCAATTTCATCAGCTTGACGTTTTGCTACTGCTTTTTTCTCTTCTTCCAAAGCACGAATGTTACTTTCTGTCGCCAGATATGCAATTTGTCTCGGAATAAGGAAATTTCTTGCAAATCCGTCTTTTACTTCTACCACATCACCAATTTTACCTAACTGTGGATAATCTCTTCTTAATATAATTTTCATAAATCAAACCTCCTTATTTAATTGCATCTGAAACAAATGGCAAAAGTGCTATCTGGCGCGCTCTTTTAATAGCACGTACTAATTGACGATGCTGTTTTGCGCTTAAACCGGTAACTCTACGTGGAATGATTTTACCTTGATCGGTAATGAACTTATATAATTTTTTTGGCTCTTTGTAATCAATGTAGCCATCAATTACTCTATTTACTCTTTTTGCTTTCATTTTATTTTCTCCGTTTATTCATTATCATTGTCATTAATAAGTTTCGATTCTTCGTCCGTTAAAAATTTATCGAACGAACTATCTTCGTAATCGGAAGTATCAACCGCTTCTTCTACGGAAGAATCTTCGGTTACGGAATTATCATTCTGATTTTTTTTCAATTTATTAAGAAATTGAATTCTTTTCGCTTTAATTTCAACAACTGTTCTGTTTTTATCATCGCTTGTTTTGAACGTGCGACTTTGAAGTTCACCTTCGATAAGCACCGCACTTCCTTTTTGCAAGCGGTTTCTGCAACTTTCCGCAAGTTTGTTCCAAGCAACAACGCCAACGTAACAAACGTCTTCTTGCCATTGATTGTTGCTATCTTTGTAACGTCTGTTAACAGCAATATGAAAATTAACAACCGGAGTTTTATTGGAAGTTTCTCTAAATATCGGATCCTTTGTCAAATTTCCTGCTACAACCACACTGTTCAATTCGGGCATTTTCAAATCGGCCATAACATCACCTCCATCTTAATCTTAGTTTTCTTCTTCGGTTACTTTACTTTCTGCTTCTGTGGCATTTTCCGTGTTTTCTTCCGTTGCACTTGCGGTTTCAACATTTTCGGTTTTTTCTTCAGTATTTTTAGAAGTTGCTTCAGCAGTAGTTTCTTCTGTATTAACTGCTTCACTACTTTCGTTCGAAGTTACGCTTACTTCTTTTTCTTTTGCTTCTTGTGCTTTTTTCTCGGCAATGTATTTCAATGCATCTTTATCCAAAAGCACTGTTAAGAAGCGAACGATTTTTTCTTCGAGACGATAGAATCGATCTAATTTAGCAATAAACGAAGGTTCGGCTATAAACCTTATAATTAAGTAGTAGCCGGTTTTTGCTTTTTTGATAGGATAGGCGAGTCTTTTGCGTCCCCACCTTTCAACATCGGTAATTTCGGCGTTACCGCCTTCAAGAGTTTTTTCAATTTTTTTGATGACTTCTTCAACTTTGTCATCTTCGAGAGCTGCGTTAATAATTACAACGCTCTCATAATGTCGTTTTGCCATAAATCCTCCCTTTGGACTTTAATTATTTAAATTAAGGCCCCCCGGCATTTAACCGGGGAGCAGGGTAATAAAAATACAGATTTGTAATATACTACAAAAAATTTATTTAATCAATGGTGCAATAACAAGTGCAACCACAGACATTAATTTTATCAAAATGTTAAGAGAAGGACCGGAAGTATCTTTGAACGGGTCACCAACGGTATCTCCAACAACTGCGGCTTTGTGAGCTTCGGTTCCTTTACCGTATTTTTTACCATCTATTTCAATTCCACCTTCTATTTTTTTCTTTGCATTATCCCAAGCACCACCGGCGTTTGCTTGGAAAATAGCCATCAACACACCGCTTGCAGTAACTCCGGCAAGCATTCCGGCTAACATTTCCTTACTAAGGAAACCTACAACAACCGGTAAAATAACCGCCATTAAACCCGGAACAATCATTTCTTTAATTGCAGCGTGGGTTGAAATTTCAACACATTTTGCATATTCTGCTTTTGCTGTTCCTTCGCGTAAGCCTTTAATTTCGCGGAACTGACGTCCTACTTCCAAAATCATTTTGTTTGCCGCGCGTCCAACTGCTTTCATTGCCATCGAAGAGAACAAAAACGGAAGCATTGCACCAAAGAACAATCCACCCATAATTACCGGTTTTGCCAAGTCGATTGTAGCAACATTTGCTTGATGCATAAAGGCAGAGAACAATGCAAGAGCAGTAAGTGCAGCCGAACCGATTGCAAAACCTTTACCGATTGCAGCGGTTGTGTTTCCTACGGCGTCGAGTTTATCTGTTCTGTTTCTTACTTCCTCAGGAAGTTCGGACATTTCGGCAATACCGCCGGCATTATCGGAAATAGGTCCGTAAGCATCAACAGCCAATTGAATACCGGTTACCGAAAGCATTCCAAGTGCTGCAATCGCTATTCCGTACAAATCGGCAAAATGATAAGCACCAATAATACTTATTGCAATAATAATTATTGGCCAGGCGGTAGATTGCATTCCAACACCCAATCCGGCAATAATATTTGTTGCGGCACCGGTTACCGATTGTTCCGCAATTAAACGAACCGGTTTGTAATCTATTCCGGTAAAATATTCGGTAATAATTCCGATTAACGTTCCGGCAATAAGTCCGATAATCGTTGCCCAGAAAACTCCCATACTTGTGTAGTGAACGCCATCAAAAGTCCAAGTATCAGGTAAAATTTTAGTTACAAGGAAATAAAGAGCAATTATCATTAATCCGGTTGTTCCGAATTCTCCCATATTCAATCCTTTTTGAGGATTTCCACCTTCTTTAACATTAACGAAAAATGTTCCGAGTATCGAAAGAATAATTCCCGTTGCAGCAATTGCCAATGGTAAAATTACAGCCGAAAGATGAATTTCGTTTACAAAAACCGCACCGAGCACCATTGTTCCTATAATTGCACCTACGTAAGATTCGAATAAGTCAGCACCCATACCGGCAACGTCACCAACATTATCGCCAACGTTATCGGCAATAGTTGCAGGGTTACGCGGGTCGTCTTCGGGAATTCCTTCGTAAACTTTACCGGCAAGGTCGGCACCAACATCGGCAGCTTTTGTGTAAATTCCGCCACCAACTCTTGCAAAAAGTGCAATAGAGGAAGCACCAAGAGAAAAACCGGCAAGTACGTTAATAACGCGTGCCAAATCCCAATTTAAATCGTAGTAAATAGCAAATAAAATACTTAAACCTAATACTCCCAAGCCTACAACGTTCATTCCCATAATTGAACCGCCGGAAAAAGCAATTTTTAAAGCTTGACTTAATCCTTTACGTGCAGCCTCGGTTGTACGTACGTTGGATTTCGTTGCCGAAATCATTCCCAAATAACCGGCCGTTGCCGAAGAAATTGCGCCTACAAGAAACGAAATAGCAATTAGCCAGGAAGAATCTGTTTTACCAGCATTCGAAAATCCCAACAATACCGCAACGGCAACAACAAAAATTACCAACACTTTATATTCGGCTTTCAAAAATGCAATAGCACCTTCACGAATATTGTTGGAAATTTCAACCATTTTTTCATTACCGGCACTCTGTTTACCAATCCAACTGAATTTTACCGCTGAATAAAGCAACGCTAAAACACCGGCTAACGGAATTAAATAATAGAAACCATTCATTTTACGACTCCTCTTTTTGAAGTTTATGGTTTTTAACACTTTGTAATTTTACCATGGCATCAAATCCGCCATCAAGGAAAACTTCAATATATTCTACTGCTTCTTCAATTTTATTATTTACAATTTCTTGTGTTTCTTCATCAAATTTACTTAATACGTAATCTGCCATTTTACCTTTTTCAAAATCAGAACCTATGCCGAAACGCAAACGCGGGAAATTATCCGATCCAAGAGAATAAATAATCGAATACAATCCGTTGTGCCCGCCATCGCCACCTTTTTCTCTTATTCGAATTTTTCCGGGGGGAAGATTCAAATCATCAACAACAACTAAAAAATCTGTTATTTCAACATCATAAAAATCAAAAATTTGCGAAGCGGCTACCCCGCTTGCATTAACGTAAGTTGTTGGCTTTACCAAAAAAAAAGAGGAAGCGAATAAATTTTCGCTTCCTGCAATATAAAAATCACCTTTGCCTTCGGTAAATGTAAGATTATGTTTTTCGGCGAATTTATCGAGTATTTCAAACCCGATGTTATGTCGAGTACCAATGTATTGCTTACCGGGATTCCCCAGTCCGAATACAATTTTTAAGGACAATTGCTTTTATTCTTCCTCTTCAGATTTACCTTTTGAAATAACTTCCGGTTCAGTAGGAACTTCAGCTGTTTCTTGAACTTCTTCCTCTTCTTCTGTACGTCCTACACAAGTAACAAGCATAGTATCTTCCGGCATCAGAATTTTTATTCCTTCGTAATTCAAATCGCCAACGGTAATTGTATCGTTAATGTCAAGATTGGAAATATCTACTTCCAATGCTTCCGGCATATTCTTAGGCAAACACGAAATTGTTACTTTGTGCATAGTAAATTGTAATTGACCGCCTTGTTTAACACCAATAGCATCGCCTTTATAATGAACCGGAACTTCAACTTCCATTTCCTCGCCAACGGTTACGCCGTAAAGATCAAAATGAATTATTTTATCCGTTATCGGATCGAATTGTACATCTTTAAGAATACAACGGATTTCTTCACCACCGTCAATCGATAACAATACCATGTGATTTTCGGAAGTGTAAATAAACGGATTAATATCGCCGGATTTAATTAAAATATTAACCGGTTCCTTTCCTTTGGAATAATAAACACCGGGAATATATCCGTTTTTTCTACTTTGTTTCAATTCGCTTTTTGTTTTAAAGTCTCGCTTTGTCGCTGCTAATTTAATTTCAGCCATAATTAATCACCTCTTATCTATCTAACTCTTATTAATTTCGAATAAAGAACTAACAGATTGATGTCTGTTAGAACGAATTATCGCTTCGGCAAGAATACCCGAAACGGTTTTAACTTTTATTTTTTCGCCGGAATATGATTTTTTTAGCGAAAGCGTATCGGTTACATACAATCTGCTTACTTCCGAATTTTCAATTCTTTCATAAGCCGCACCCGAAAGAACTGGATGAGTTATTGCAGCATAAATTTCTTTTGCTCCGTGTTCCTTCAACGCTTTAGCTGCATTTACAAATGTTCCGGCGGTATCAATTATATCATCAATAATAAGAACATTTTTATCGGAAACATCTCCGATAATATTCATAACTTCCGATTTATTCGGATTTGGGCGACGTTTATCGATAACCACTAAATTCAAATCTAAAAATTTAGCATAAGCACGCGCCATTTTTATTCCGCCAACATCGGGCGAAACCACCACCATATTTTTATCAAAATCTTCAAAAACACGAAAAAAAATCGGCGACGCATAAAGGTGATCGACCGGAATATCGAAAAACCCTTGAATTTGTGGTGCGTGCAAATCCATTGTAATTACTTTATCGGCACCCGCTTCCACAAGCATATTGGCAATTAATTTTGACGCTAACGATACTCGCGGTTGATCTTTTCGATCTTGCCTTGCGTAACCGAAATATGGTATCACCGCCGTAATTCGCTTTGCCGAAGCACGCTTGGCGGTGTCAATCATCATTAAAAGTTCAAGAATATTTTCAGCCGGCGGATTTGTGGATTGTACAATAAAAACGTCACGGCCTCGAAGATTTTCTCTATACTTTACCCAAATCTCACCGTCACTGAATCTTTTAATATCAACTTTACCGGGTTCAATTCCAAGATAATCAACAATTTTAGCTGTTAACTCTTGGCTCGAATTTCCGGCAAAAATTCTCGGGCCGAAATCCATTTTAATAATTGATTTTTTAAATAGATTTGAAATATAATGAAATTTATGAGGGTTGTCAAACTAACGGGATACAAGCAAACTTGTTTGAGAAGAAGCATTATTAACAATTCACAAGCAAATATACTTGAATAATATTCATTTTTTATCAATCAAAAATAATGAAATAACAAAGAAAATCGAAAAAAACATGGTGAAAAAATCGAAATATTTTGATTAGTCGTTTCCGTCAAAAATGTTCTACTAAATTATTACCTATTGAAAATACTTTTATGATAGCTGCGATTTTTAATCAAATTTCATTTTTGCAATTAAAGGTAAAACATTATATTTACTGCTCAAATATTTTGTTCTTTTTGAATTTTTGCAAATAGCAATTGTTTTTGTGGTGGCTAAGTGGCTTAAACCATCCCGACCGGGATACCTCTTGTTTTGTATTAAATTTAGTTCTTTTGAATTTTGTTTTCAGTAAATAAATTTTTCCACGGAGAGGTGGGTGAGTGGCTTAAACCA
>CAYZGB010000001.1:46019-65511 GCA_964477915.1 uncultured Melioribacter sp.
TTTGTTTTCAGTAAATAAATTTTTCCACGGAGAGGTGGGTGAGTGGCTTAAACCATCCCGACCTTGTCGGGATAAACCGCCGTACTCTTCGATTTGTTTTTAATTTAGGTTCTTTTGAATTTTGTTTTCAGTAAATAAATTTTTCCACGGAGAGGTGGGTGAGTGGCTTAAACCAGCGGTTTGCTAAACCGCCGTACCTTCACGGGTACCGCGGGTTCGAATCCCGCCCTCTCCGCAAAACCCCGATTTTTGTCGGGGTTTTTTAAATTATGAAAATAAATTAGCTAAAAAATAGGCATAAATACTAAACAAAAAAATTAGCTCAAAATAACAACGTCTGCTGTGGGAATTTTCTTTATTGTTTTTTCTATATTTAGATTAACCTGTTTCGCTAATCCTTCTATGCCCCCATGTTTAATAAAATGACGAAAATTCGAAAAATGATCCCAACCTGCAAGAAATTCTATAACTTTTACTGTAATACCAGTTGAGCCGGTGGGAAGAGGAACTCTGTAATCACCAATAATAATTTTTTCGGAAACCGATTTCATTTTACGTAGAGCTTCAATTCTCATTTCGGGAGGCATTTCGTGTAAAACATAAGAAATAACTGCGAAATCAAATTTTTTATCGGTAAGCTTTTCTATTTCGGTGATCGAACCGTGAATAAATTCTATATTTTCAATTCCGGCTTTTTCTTTTTTCTTATTTGCAAGATTAATATTTCGCCTCGATAAATCGAGACCAACAACGTACTTACAATGATTTGCAATTTGAAACGGAAACCTCCCCGTACCGGTTCCAACATCAAGAACAGAAGAATTTTCGGGAATTAGAGATTTAAATATTCTAAACATTAAGTCTTGATTTGGAGCAATGAATTTATCGTATATTATTCCATCGTAATAATGATTTTTATTTTCCATTTTATTTCCTCAAAAAAGTTTATACGCCATAAATAACAAAGCAACGGCAAGTACGTATTTAATTGCCTTTTCACCACGTTTTATAGCAAATTTAACAGCCAGTTTCGCACCGAGCATATTTCCAACTGCAAGCGAAAATCCCAAAACCCAATTGATTTTTCCCGATAAAATAAAAACAGCAAGCACCGGAATTGTGTAAATTCCAACAATAAAAACCTTGTGCATATTTACCCTAATTAAATCGAACTTCATCAAATTGTGAAGAATTGCCATAAATATAAATCCAACGCCAGCTTGAATCATTCCACCGTAAATGCCCGCTACAAACATCGAAACATAAGCCCAAAACGAAATTGTTTTATCGGTATTATCTCGCAAAATTTTTTCTTTTGGGATAAACAAAGAAATAATTACAAAAATTATTACAAGCGAAATAATTTTTTTGAAAAGAACATCATCAATATTTACAGCCCAAATTGCTCCGGCTATAGCACCAGGTAAAGTAAATAAAGCAAGTTTGAAGCTTAATTTGAAATCGGAATAATCTGCTTTTCGGAAATTGTAAATTGCGGAACTATTTTGTAAAAGGATTGCAAGTCGATTTGTTCCGTTTGCCGTAGCAGCGTCAAGACCCATAAAAATCAATATCGGAAGTGTAATTGTGGAACCGCCGCCGGCATTTACATTAAGAAAACCGGCGACGGTACCAATAAAAAAGAGTATTCCAATATCGGAAAGTTCAGTCAAAATTAATCTTGCTTAAACTTTGCCAAAATATCTTTTACCATATCTTTATGAACGGTAAATCCCATTATTTTTAGTTTAACGTAATCTTCGCTATAAAAATAATATCCTTTGTGTTTTCCGTTCCGCGAACCCGAACCGGAATCTTTAATTAAATACCAATCTTTGCCGTCTTTGTCCGTGTAATATCCTACAAGATGAATTCCGTGATCGTCGGTTGTGCTACCATTTGAAAAACGAAATGCACGGGCATCGTCGTTAATGTACTCGGAAGGAATATCGAAAGTAGGAACAACTGCAACTTCGGCGTGGGAATCGTAACCGGGCTCGGAAACATCGCCACCAATTGCCATTGAATATCCTTTACGAATTGATTTTTTTATTATTTTCATAAATACATCGAGCGGAACGTTGTAATAATCTTCGCTATGCCACCAGTTATCAGGAACTTTGTATTCTACTTGTTTCCAATACGGATAAACTTTAAGCGAAAGAATTTCCACGTAATCATCTAAATTTAATTTGAGATAATCTTTCAAAAATGATTTCGGTGTGTATTCTTTTCCTTTGTAAGTGAATTTTTCCGGTGGCGTTCCAATGTAATGATTCATAATAGATTTAATTGTTTCGAGAACTTCATCTTCGTTCCAAGCATTGTTCTTTTTAACGCTTTCCAAGTAAGCTTTCATTTCGGCAAACATTTTTGAGTGATCGTGAAATTTTTGTCCGGGTAACAAACCGGTGTAAGCTTCCATTGGAACTATTCCGTATTTTTTCCAAATTCGAGCAACCGCATTTGCTTCCGAGCCTTGTGCAAAGTAGGAATTACCACGCTTGCGAACAAATCTTCTCGCTTTTTCTACAAATTCCCAATACGCCGTGTAAATTGGCGAAAGCCGTACTTCAATTCCGTGTATGCGTTTAACTTCAGATTCATAAAACGAGGTTGTGGAAAACGACCAGCAAGTTCCGGTATTCCCTTGTGAAATCGGTGGAAGGTGCCAAACCTTTTTATATTTCTCAATATCCGTTGGGTAATGTTTTCCGGTAAAATCCATACGGAAAACTTTTCTAACTTCTTTTGGCTGTGAATTAAATTCTTTAATAGACTCTTTAATCATTTGCCAAAATTCGTTTGTGTAAACCTTCATTACACCTTTATCGAGATTCTGCGAACCTTCATTTTTATTTTGCGGAAATACAGTTATTGCAAAAACCAATAACAAGAACACACTTATTCTTTTCATTTTGTTTTCTCCTTTCGTTAAAAATTAAACTGAAACAAAATTTAAAATTTCTTTTATTGCCTGTTCTTCCGAACGGAAATGAATTGCATTCCATCCGAGATTTTTTGCGGCATTTACATATTCTTCCACATCGTCAATAAACAGATGTGAATTGGGACTTTCGTCAGTGTAATTTTGCACGGCAAGATAAATCTCTTTTTCCGGCTTTACGGCACCAACTTCGTGCGAAAGAAATAATTTTTCGAAATTAGAAAGAAAAGAATATTTTCCCCAGCCGTATTGCCGATGAATTGAATTTGTATTGGAAAGCAACATCAACCGAAAATGCTTTTTCAGTTCGGGCAAAAGAGCAATCATTTTTTCGTTAACAGTAAATATTTCGGAATAAATTCGCTTAAAAGTTTCGTCATCAAGTTTATTCTTTGTCCAATTACGCATTATCGAAAGGAATTCACCTTCGCTCATTTTGCCTTTTTCAAATTCGCGGTGAACCGAGTAATTTTCCATATATTTTTTCACAAAGTAATCACCAAGCCCACCCTCAATATTATTTAATTTAGAGATAACTATATCATAATGAAATGGTATTAAAACGTTTCCCAAATCGAATACAATTATTTTAAGTTTGTTTTTCATTCTATTTATTTAATTTTTTCTGCTTCAAATTACTAAAATTCTAATCGAAAATCATTGCTTAAAAAATCATTTACAGGTTTAATTACAAAACAAAATCTCATTTTGAAACATACGTTTTTCTTAAACATTTGTTTTGCTCAATCTTTTCAACCTTTTTTCTGTGGCATACTAATTGTCTATTAAGTTAAAATAAAATAGGATTTACAAGTACAAATTTATTGTAGGAGTAGAAAATGAGTTTAATTACAATTATTTACCAAGCACTTATTTTTTCAGCTTCATTTTTTGCTATTGTTCTGTTTCTTTCTTATTCTGCATTTTTATTAAGAAAAAGAAAAATTTTAGAACAACCGACAAAACAGAACAGAAATACAAAACGACAAACAGAAAGAGAAAAAATCGTAACTATTCATAAAAATTCTCTTCAAACAGCAAGAAAAATTATAAAACCAAAACAAAGCTTACCGCGACAAACTAAAATACGCCCAAAACGCTATGAAGTATTAAACACAAGAACAAATTACACAAGAGATTTTGAGCCCGATACCAGATATTACGAAAATGAAGAATTGTATTTTGAAAATAAGATTCCAAATGGCAATCAAAGTTCAACGGAACCTTATTATCAATATTAGTAGATTTGTTTTATCGGAAACTAAATCCAACGTTTTATTGCGTCAATATCTTTTAATCCATTACCGGTAATTAATAAAAGATTTTTGTCAGCAGCATAATCTTCATAATTCTTTTTGAAAGCCGCAAAAACCGACGCCGAAGAAGGCTCGGACAATATCCCAAATTTATAAGCAATCTCTTTTTGAGCAGTTAATATTTCATTATCGGTTACTTTAATTCCAATTCCGTTAGTATTTATTACGGATTTTGCCGCCATAAATAAATTTCGAGGAGCGCCGGCGGAAATGCTATCGGCAATAGTGGAAGCGGAATGGTATTCAAACTTTCCTGTTTTAATGTAATCTACTACGGCGGGCGAGCCTTCCGCTTGTACTGCAATTAAGTGCGGAATTTTTTCAATTAATCCGAGTTGTTTCAAATCCCAAAAACCTTTGTAAATACCCGCTATTATTACGCCATCGCCAACAGGAATAAAAATATTATCCGGCAAATTTCCTCTTGTGGAAATAAAAATATCGAAAGCAGCAGATTTTTTCCCTTCAATTGTAAGCGGATTGTAAGCAGTATTACGGTTAAATAAATTTTGATTAAACGAATCTTCAAGGCATTCGTCAAAAGCCAAATCGTAATCGCCGTTAACTATTTTTAATTCTGCACCGAAAGATTCGATTTGTATTTGTTTCGATTCGGGAATTTTTTTCGGTGCGTAGATAATAATTTCCAAACCGAGTTTCGCACCAATGCCCGCCATTGAAGAACCTGCATTTCCGGTAGATGCCGCCGCAATTGTTTTTATTCCGTTTTGTAAAGCTTTAACCGCAACCAAAGAAGACGCTCTATCTTTAAAAGACAAAGTGGGATTGCGGGTTTCGTCCATTAAAAAAATTTCGTTATTTCGATACGGGTATTTAAAAATTTGTTGTTGCAGTAATGTTAATCTCACTAACTGATTTTCGTTTAATCCAACAACTTGCAACTTATTATCAACTTCAATAGGGAATAAAGCCGCATAATCCCAAAATTTTCCAGGTTGTAGTTTTTCAAAATATTCGCGTGTGTAAATATTTTTAAGGTTTTCGTAATCGTAACGTACGGAAAGTACACCTCGCAAAGGCATATTTTTTTCGAGCTTTCCGCAATTTGGACAAAGGTATTGAAATTGTTCCTTCTCGATTTCTTCTTTGGAAAAAACGGAATTGCAATCGGAGCAAACGTAGTAATATTCGTTCATATTAGTTATATTTCCTTTTTAATTTACTTATTCAAAATAACAAAGTAATTTCAATTATCGATTTTTATGCGAAAATTTCTATTTCTTATTGTTGCGAGTATAATTTTCATTTCTTGCAATTCAAAAACAAGTTCTTCACAAAAAACAATTATAGAAGACGATTTACATCATCAATTAAACTTAAAATTACCAATAACCAAAGCCGTTTCGCTTGCCCCAAATTTAACGGAAATAATCTATTTTATCGGAGCAGAAAATTTACTTGCGGCAAATACACTTTATTGCAACTTTCCGCCCGATGCAAAGAAAAAGCCGAAAATAGGGGACTTGGTAAATATCGATTTTGAAAAACTACTGAAAATAAACCCCGATGTTGTTTTAATGACAACCGAAGGAAATAACAAAGCACAATACAATAAAATAAAATCGCTTGGGTTTAAGGTTTTTGTTTCGGATTTAAAAAGCTTTGAAGATATTTTAAGAACAATCAAGACTTACGGAAAAATTTTCGGTAAAGAAAAAACAGCCGAAGAAAAAACACGAATATTAAAAATTGAATATGATTCCTTGCGAAGCACAGTGGAAAAGCGCCCAAGTAAAACAGCACTTTTTCTAATTTCCGTTCATCCGTTAATTGCCGCCGGCAAAAACACATTTATTAACGAATATCTCACGGCTTGTGGATTACAAAACTCACTCGGCAAAACAAAAGTAAACTCGTATCCAATAATCAATATCGAAGAATTAATTAAAGAAAATCCCGATTTTATTATGCTTCCGAAAAATGTTAAATCGCAATTCGAAGAATTGGTAAATCAAAATTTTTTATTGCAAAAATTAAAAGCCGTTCAAAATAGCGGATTAATTTATGTAAATCCCGATTTGTATTTCCGTCCCGGTCCCAGGTTTACGAACGCGCTTAAAGATTTGATAGAAAAATTAAATTCAAAGAAACAATAATCATTGTTTATTATTTCAATTTACTTTTAAGAAATATTTTTCGTTCTATTATTCGACAAAAAATATCTTCGTTATGAGAAATAATTATAAAAGCCTGCCCCTCATCAATTTTCTTACGTAGTAATTTTATTACGCTTTTCACGCCATCCAAATCCATTCCATAAAGCGGTTCGTCAAGAATCGTTAATTTTGCATTTAAAAACAAAGCACGCAATAAATTTATCTTCTGTTTTTCTCCACCGCTCAAATTTTTAATTTTTCTTTCCGAAAATTTTTCAAACGGATGAGAAAATACAACTTCAAATTCCGATTTAATTTTTTCTTTATCAAAATTCGGAATCGATTCGAAAACTTCTTTGACCTTCAATTCGGGATTTAATGCCTCGTCAGCATGTTGAAACGCCATTGTTATTTTTTTGCCGTAAATATTTTTTATATAAAATTCAAACGGTGTTTTTGAGTTGAGATCAATTTCATCAATTTTAATTAAAAATTCCGCTTTGATAATACCGAGAATTACTTTTGCAACTGTTGTTTTGCCCGCTCCACTTGGTGCTTTAAGATAAATTATTTCCCCTTCTCGTAAAACTAAATCGGTTTTTTCTTTGTACAAATTATCTTTGAAAAATTCAATTTTCCGTCCGAAAACTTTTACACCGCTTTTTAAGACGAAAAATTTTTCTGCGGATTTTCCCTTAAAAGGTTTTTCGGTTTTTATCCAGCTTAAATATTTATCGGGATTAAAATCACGTTGTTTCAGTTTGCCATTGTTTCTGTAAATTTCCGAATACTCTATAAATTCGTTCAATTTTGCAAATCGCTTTGTAAGATAACCGATTATCGAATAATCGTGGGTAATGAATAAAATGGTAGGTTTGTCTTTTACAAACAGCCTGAATATTTCATCAAGAAGGCGATTTCGCATCATTGTATCGAGATGCCCGGTCGGTTCGTCAAAAACAAATAAAGTATTCCAAGCATTCGAAAACGATAGATTATCTATTGCCATAAAAGCCATTGTGTTTAAAATTCTTTGTTTTTCTCCACCGCTTGGCCTAAACGGTTTTGGATAAATAGAAAGAATATCGTCTATTTCTTTTTTTGATTTTTCGTGAAACAAATTTTTTAGAATTAAATCGGTTTCGGGCGAATTAATAATTTTACCTTTTTCTAATTGTTCTTCTATTTTTTCAACCGGAGATAAGTGAACGGAAGGCTCTTGAAAAACGTAAAAACTTTTACTAATCATTTCCCGAACACCAAGGTTCGAAAGATACTCGCTGTAGTTCTCTCCGTTTATTGTAATATTAAATTTTTCATCCGGTAATAACCCGAGCAATGATTTTGAAATTAAAGTTTTACCAATTCCGGATTCGCCAAATAGAAAATTTACCTTTTTAGTTGAAATAGTAAATTTATCTATTTCAATTTTTGTTGAATTGTGTATTTCTATTTCAATTGAAAAATTCATCTATTCAAATTGTTTTTCTCAATAAGTCCGTTGGAAATCTTAAATCCCGAAATAAGAGTAAGTAAAAGCAAAATAGCAGCCGAAATTCCTTCCAAGTGCTTCGTAAAAAGTTCGGTAATGTAAAGCGGATTTACGAAAATTTCCCTTACGGCTAAAATATCTTCCTTAGCGGTAATATTTGCCAAAACGTTTCCGAGTGTTACAGGTAAGCTGGCAAGATTAATTTCGTTAGTTAGCCCTACCGAAATAATAAAATCGACACTGCACAAAAGAAAAACCGATGCCGTAAAAATATTCACGGCTCTATTTACCAAGTAAGGTTGCGAATTACGCCACAGAATATCACGATTTACAATTTTGCCGAGTGGAATTCCGGCAACGAGCGAAGCATTGAAAAAATCGGTTTGTCTGTAAAAATTAATTCTGTTTTGCATTTCGTCGTAAGCATCGTTAAGGAAAACAAGAGAGATAACAAACGAAAGCCAAATAAAATTAATTAACGAAAAACCCGAGAAGTAAAATATCATAATTGCGTAACCGCCAAGCAAAAAGATAACTTGTGGAATTGAACGTAAGAAATCCAAAAACAATCTGTTTGCAACCGAAGCAGCTTTATTTTGCGAAATAAAAATCCGCAGATTAAGATCAACAAAAATTTTAGCAAACAAAAAGGCAAGTAATGTAGCGGAAGAAGCCAGTAAATATGTGTTTGCCGTAGCAATTAACCATTTGTTCAGTGCGGTATTATTTAAAAATATAAAATTCCAAACAAGCAAAAGCAAAAAAAACGAGACGAAAATTATCGACCACAATTTTTCCTTACTCGAATAAATTTTATGCGTTGTAGTTTTTAGCATTTCTGTTTTCATATTTCAAATTTTCACGATAGAAAAAATATGTAATTAAAATATCGCTTACCTTAACACTAATAAAAACAAGCAAAATAATCGTCAACAAAATATCAACTTCGTTTCGCATAAGATGTTGAAGCATTTCATAAAAAAATCCGTTTTGAATATTTAGCGAAAGTTCAACTATTACAATTCCGGTAATTAAAAACCGCGAGATTTCCTTAAAATCGTAAATAAATTGCCTGTGAGCATTTAAGTAAACAGATTTAAGAATATGTATTCCGAAATTTTTGTGAAAAGAAAAAATTCTTGCAAAAGAAATTCCGTCATCTTTTGTGAAACCGGTTTTTACTCCTTTTATTTTATCTGTTAGAACGTAACCCTTGTTCAACTCGCCTTGTAAAAGAAGGAAAAATTTATTGACCGATAAAATCAACATCCCGTTTGTAAAAAGCGTTAAAATAAGGTAAGCAAGCGTAGAAATATTTTCGTAATTAAATTTAAAAACGTAGGCAACAATGTAAACCGGCGAAAATAGAATTAGATATGCAAAAATTTTTACCAGAATAAAGAAAATCAATTTAAGCACTTCGTTCAGATGAGTTTTTTTATAGCCGGAAGGATTGTCTTTTACAGCATTAATTTCTTTAAGGAGAAGAAGAGCAAAATTAGATTTTCCGAGCTTTAACAATTTTAATTTTACCAAAGCAAAACTTTCGGAAAAATAAAAAAGCAAAAAGGCAGAGATTCCAAAAAGAAAAAGGAAATTAATCCATTTACTTAAAATCGATTTAAAACTCGTTAAATTTAATTTATTCCCAACGCTTTTAAAATTTCCGTTAGTTAAAATTTCGCTTCTGTATTTTTCAATTTTTTCAGTTAAATTTTTTGCTTTTTCCTTGCCAAAATAGCTTTTTAACACATCTTTAATTACCGCTCTATCTAATTCGTTTTGTAAAGAAAGTCCCGATTTTTTAAGGAGTTTATCAATATCGGCATAGGGATTTTCTTTAACCGTATTATATGAAATAAAAATAGCGACAAGAAAAATAAACGTAAAAAAGAAAAGACTTATTAAATGGGATTCTATTTCGGCTTTTAAGGAATTCATATTACAAAAATAAGAAACAACAGACGAAAAAGATAAGACATAGAAAAAAGGCAAAATAAAATTTGATGTGCTAAAAGGAATTATAATCCAATAGGAAACTTTGAACAATAAAATTTATTTTTTAATAAACTTCTCAAATTCCTTTGTGCTTTTGGTTTCAAATTTTTCTTTATCTCTAACAATTAAATAAACCGGTAATTTTTTTTCGCGAGCAAATTTCAAACCTAAATCCGGTCCCATTGCTTCAATTGCCGTTGCGTAAGCATCGGCGGTCATACAATCATCTTCGATAACCGAAACCGAAGCAAGTTTATTTTCTATTGGCCAGCCAGTTTTAGGATTTATTGTGTGCGAATATCTTTTTCCTTTGTATTCAAAGTAATTATAATAATCACCGGAAGTAGCAATGCTTTTATTTTCCAAAACCACTTTAATTGCTATGTTATCTTTTGTTGGATTTTCAATGCCTACAATCCACGGCTCTTCGAATTTCGTCCCGAGCGAACGCAGTTCTCCTCCTATTTCAACAAGGTGGTTTTTATATCCAAGAGAAGCTAACAATCTTGAAACTTCATCAACACCAAAACCTTTTGCAATTGACGATAAATCAACATAAACCCGCGGATCTTTTTTCTTAATAGCATAAGGATTTTCTTGAAGTTCCAATAATCTGTAATTAACAAATTGTTTAACGTAATTTATTTCATCATTATCGGGAACAAGTTTATCCCTTGTTGAGGGACCAAAACCCCACAAATTTACAAGCGGACCAACGGTAACATCGTAATAGCCATCCGTTTCACGGGAAATTTCCAACGCTTTTTTTGTTACTTCATAAAAATCCTTTGAAATTAAAAACCAACTCGTGTCGTATGCTTCATTAAATTCCGAAATTTCCGATTCTGGAATATAGGTTGACATCTCGTAATTAATATTTTTAAGCAATGAGTCAATTTGTCCTTTTACTTTTTCTTCGTCAAACTCTTCCTCTTCGGTGGCAATTTTAACCGAATAAAATGTCCCCATTGTTTCGCCTTTTATCGTAACAATTCTTTTTTCTTTCGAATCCGAACAGGAAAAAATCAAAAAAGAAAAAACCGTAAATAGAAACGCTTTTATTAAAATCTTTTTCATATCAACTAATTCTCATCTACTTTTATTTTAACCAATTCATTCAGAAGAGAAAACTTATTGGAAATTTCGAGTACAAGCTTCCCTTTATTTTTTGCAATTAACAAAAACTTATTTTCGTTTTCTTTTTTTATCTCGGCTATCGATTTTCCCTGTAAAACATTTACTTGCGAACTTATTTTTCTAAACGGTGATTTAATACCGAATGAATTTAATGGCTCAACAGAAATTTCAATGCTATCGTTTATTTCGTATGCCGGCTTTAACGGCGATAAAATTACCCTTGTTTCGTAAATACAAAAAAAATAGTGCCAAACGAAAAATGCAATTGCAAAAAGAAAGACAAATCCAAAGATTAAGTTCATTATTTTATTCACAAGTTAAGTTATTTTGTAAGTTGTTCCTTCTTTAGAATCTTGAAGAATTATTCCTAATTCGGAAAGCTTAGAGCGAATTTCATCGGCAAGTGCGTAATTTTTTTCTTTCTTTGCATTTTGTCTAATTTCAATTAATAGATTAATTAATGCTTCTTCTTTCGAATCTTTTGAGGTTTTATCTTCCAAGTCGGAAAAATCAATAACTCCCAAAACACCTTCGGCAGTTTTTTGTAAAAATTCTTTTGCTTTTTCATAAAATTCTTTGTTAGGATTATTCGATTGAATATCGCGATTTACACTTTTCAGAAATTCAAAAATTACCGCAACACCCTTTGGGAAGTTGAAATCATCATCAACAGCGGTTGTAAATTTTTGTTGAAATTCATCAAAATTGGTTTCGTAATTACCTTCTCCGAAAGTTTCTTTCGTTAATTTTTCTTCGATTGTTTTTGCAAGCGAGCGAAGTCGTTCAATTGCTTTTTTTGAAGAATCGAGAAGTTCGAACGAAAAATTAAGAGGTGCAGCATAATGCGTTTGAGCAAAAAGTAATCTTACGGCTTCGGCTGGATATTTTTTTAGTATTTCGCGAGCAGTGTAAAAATTACCAAGTGATTTCGACATTTTTTCATCGCGAATATTTAGAAATCCGAAATGCACCCAGTATTTTACGAAATCCTTGCACGTTGCCGCTTCGCTTTGTGCAATTTCATTTTCGTGATGCGGAAAAATCAAATCGCTACCACCGGCGTGAATATCGAGAGTTTCACCAAGTTCTTTCATACTCATCGTAGAACATTCAATATGCCAGCCCGGACGCCCTTTGCCCCACGGACTTTCCCATTCCGGCTCGCCTTCTTTTGCTTTTTTCCACAATGCAAAATCAAGCGGATTTTTTTTGCGTTCGTTTACCTCAATTCTGGCACCGGCTTCCAATTCATCAATTTTCTTTCCGCTTAATTTTCCGTAACCTTCAAATTTATTTACATCGTAAAAAACATCGCCATTGACGTTGTAAGCAGTACCTTTTTCTTCAAGTTTTTTAATTAGTTCAATCATATCGGAAATATGTTGAGTTGCTCGAGGATAAGCATCGGCACGTTTTATTTTAAGTCCGTCAATATCCTTAAAAAACTCATCAATATATTTTTCGGCATATTTTTGCGGATCTTCACCTAATTCATTAGCACGTTTTATTATTTTATCATCAACATCGGTAAGATTCATTACATATTTAACATCGTAACCTTTGTAAAGAAGGTAGCGGCGAATCATATCGCCCATTACAAACGAGCGAGCATTTCCGATATGAAAATAATCGTAAACTGTTGGTCCGCAAACGTACATTCCCACTTTTGGCGGATTAATTGGAACAAATTCTTCTTTTTTCTTGGTAAGTGTATTATATATTTTCATTTACAAAACTCCATATTTTTTACTTATGCAAATTTACGAAAAATAAAATCAAGATTAGGTTGAGGTTAAGGCAAAGGTTGAGAAACATGTTATTTTAGCGAGAGCGAATGAAATATCTTTTTCTTAATTATGCATGTTTAGATTTAGATGAAGATTTATTGAAATCGGGAAATGTTGATTCGTCGTTAAAAGTTTATAATGTTGAATGTTGAATGTTGAATTATGAATGTTGAATGAAAGGTAAAAAGGTTTCTCTTTCTGTTGTTTCGAACTCCGATTTATCGGTGGTCCCGTTTTCTCTCCGAACGAAATTGTATTTCGTTCGGAACTAATGCACGAAACTTTGTTTCGTTTTTATATTTTTCATTCCTATGCCAATTTACATTTTTTAATCGAAACGAAGTTTATATTGTTATTGCCGTACGAAACTCTGTTTCGGACGGAGGGAAATATTTTTGGGTCCATTTTGAACGAAGTCGAGAGGTAAAAAGTTTTAACAGTAAAAAGGAATAAGGAAATCTGGGTAATATCTTTTCATAATAAAAATTATTCATCACAATGTAAATAACTTTTCAAGGCTAATTCCCATGCTTCTCTGCTATTAAAATTTTCAACAAGTCCATTGCCTTCAATATTTGTAAACGATTGTAAACCGTGCTGAATCATATATCTTGGAAAGTATTTGGGAATTCCAATTTTTTGAATTGCTTGGCAAATAGATTTAAGTTCTTCCGAGCCCTTGTTAAAAAATTTGTTAATATAAGAAATCAATTTCTTCTTATCTTCTTCATTTAACTTTGATAAAACATTTTGTTGAAGAATTAATAAAGCTTGATGTGCGGTTTCATCCATTACTCTGTAAGTGTCGTATTTTCCGTAAACTCCGGCAATTGCATAAAGTTTTACAGCTTTTTCAAATTCTTTTAATTCAATACATTTCCCCATTCCGATTAATATATCTGCCGGATTATGTTTATTTGTAACTTCCGATAATTCAACACAATCACAAGGATTTGGTGCTTCCAAATTTCCTTCTGTTTCAAAAAAGATACTTTTTTGATTATCATTATCATTTTTTTGAAATGCAGAAACTACCTTTGATATTTTTTTCATAATGGTGTTTGTAAATTTTCCCATAACGTCTCAATTAATTTATGCGTATAGAATGGTTATTAAAGTTATTTTATTTAATACATTTAATAAAGATAATAAAAAACGTGAAATCGATTTTTTCTCTGTTTTTCTAAATGAATTTGCATATACATTTGGGATCTAATAAGATTTAGTGTCTAAGGAGCTTTGATATTATTGGTTATTCTGTTATTACAAATACTTAGTTCCTACGGAACTTTTGTTAAAACGAAATAAAATTTCTAATGTTATTTCCGTCCAAAACTCAGTTTCGGACGGAGGGAAAAAGTTAAAAAATCTATAATCTGTCATTTCGACGAAGCCGATAAATTCGGCTGAGGAGAAATCTTTCTCGTTCTAAAAGATTTCTCACCCCCTCGGCAATAAGTTGCGCTCGGGGTTCGAAATGACAACTTGGGATTTAGAATTTATAATTTTGAATTGGCTACGGACGAAGGATTAAAAAATCCGTGTAAATCCTTCGTATCTGTGCAATCCGTGTTCTATAAAAACAACAGCCGAAATTTACCAACATTCTTTTTTCGAATTTTATTAACTTAATAATTAAAATATTTCAAATTGGATTTGGGGAGGAACTATGAAATTCGATTGGAACAAATTTGTAAATCGAAATATCAGCGTAATTATGTTCGAAAATTTCGGAGTTGTTTACGGAAAGAAAAACGACGACCAACCGCCTCTTTACGAAATAAGCGTAAAAACCGGCAAACTCACCGAAGTTTTTGACGATGGAATTCTATTGGAAACAATCCGCGAAAACAACATTGTGCATACTTGGATACCTTTTGCTTCAATTAAATCCGTGGATATTTTTTAATGGAAAAACTTAAAGTTGGAGTTGTTGGCACCGGTTATCTTGGTAAAATTCACACAAAACTTTTAAAAACACATCAAAACATTGATTTTATTGGCATTTACGATGCAGATAATCAAACCGCCCAAAATGTTGCCAACGAGTTTTCCGTTACTTCTTTTGATAATTTAGATAAACTCACCGAGCAATGCGATGCTTTAATTGTTGCTACGCCAACATCAACACACTACGAAACCGCATCGAAAATTATAGAAAAAGGGAAGCATGTTTTTATCGAAAAACCGATTACGGCATCAATTGAGGAAGCGGAAAAGCTTGTTAAACTTGCCAAAGAAAAAAATGTAAAAATCCAAGTAGGACACATCGAGCGATTTAACCCAGCACTTCTTGCCGTTGAAAAATACAGCCTTGAACCGATGTTTATTCAAACCGATAGGCTAGCACAATTTAATCCGCGTGGAACCGATGTTGCGGTGGTTTTGGATTTAATGATACACGACATCGATATTATTTTAAGTTTAATCAAAAGCAAGGTTACTCAAATTAACGCAAGTGGTGTTGCGGTTGTTTCCGATACGCTGGATATTGCTAACGCAAGATTGGAATTTGAAAACGGCGCCGTTGCAAATGTTACGGCAAGCCGAATTTCGCTGAAAAAGATGAGAAAGATGCGTATTTTCCAACGCGACGGATATTATTCGCTCGATTTCACAAACGGAACGGCGGAGATTTACCGATTAATAAACAACAACGACGAAAAGCCCGAAACAACAATTGCTCTCGGTGAACTCGGCAACGGCGATAAGAAAAAATTTGTTGTTTACGAGCAGCCGCAAATTCCCGAAGTAAATGCAATGCAATACGAACAAAAATTGTTTTTCGATGCAATTCTTAATAATTCACGACCGGTTGTAAACGGGGAAGACGGCTTGCGTGCTTTACGCGTGGCGGAAGAGATAATCGGTCAAATTGAAAATAATAACCGGAGAATTTTATGAAAAGGAAATTATTACTAATTCTTTTTTCATTCGCTATTTTTATTAGCGGATGTTCGGTTTACAAAACATTGGTTAATCTTTCTTACATAAAATTTAAAATCGGTAACGTTTCTAATTTCAGCGTGCTTGGAATTGATATTTCGGATAAATCGGGCTTAAAAGATTTGGACTTTGTTCAAGTTGCAAAACTTACATCCGCAACCGCTTTAAATAAACTTCCCGTTTCTTTCACTATTAATATTGTTGCCAAAAACACAAGCAAGAACGCTTACGAAACTACCGATATTCAAATAACGGATTTTCCTTTTACACTTATTTTGAACGATAAAGAAATTCTTGATGGAGATATTAGAAATCCAATTGTTATTCCCGGTAAGAAAAAAGAAACTGTTTTTCCAGTCGAAATCAAATTCGATATTTTACACGTTTTTGATGACTTATCGTTAGATGATATTGCTCAATTGGTTTTTGAGCTTGGCGGAAAAAATCAAAATCTTTCAACACTAAAAATAAAAGCAGAACCTAAATTACTTTTGCCCGGCGGTTTAGAATATCAACAAAAAGTAACAATTACAAGCGACGCTTTTCATTAATGATGAAAAACAACGAATTGCAAAACTAAAAATTTCAACGAGGTAAAATGGCACAAGCAAAACGCGAACATTGGGGTTCGAAAATTGGCTTTATCCTTGCAGCAGCCGGTTCGGCAATCGGACTTGGCAACATTTGGAAATTCCCTTACATAGCCGGTGTAAACGGAGGAGCGGCTTTTGTTTTTATTTACTTGATTAGCATTCTTGTGATTGGCTTACCGGTTTTGATGTCCGAAATTCTTATCGGAAGAACGGCTCATCGAAATCCAGTGGGTGCATTTAAGCAATTATCAAACGGTTCAAAATTTTGGACTGCCGTTGGCGGAATGGGAGTTCTCGCCGGATTTTTCATTCTTTCGTATTACGTGGTAATTGCCGGTTGGGCTTTGGGCTACATCGTTGAAGCGGCAAAAGGCGTTTTTTACGATTTCAAAACGCCGGCAGAAGCAGGTAGTTATTTTAATTCGTTAATCGGAAATCCCGTGTGGATACTCGGCTATTTTGCTTTGTTTATGATTTTAACGATGTTGCTTGTAATTGGCGGAGTTCAAAAAGGCATCGAAAAAGGAAGTAAAATTATGATGCCCATTCTTTTTTTGCTGCTGATAATTTTGGTTGTTCGCGGTGTAACTATTCCGGGTGCCGAAAAAGGAATTACGTTTTTAGTTAAACCGGATTGGAGTGCCGTAACCGGTTCAACTATTTTACTTGCTCTCGGTCAAGCATTTTTTACTTTGAGTTTGGGAATGGGAGCAATGCTTACATACGGAAGTTATATGTCCGACAAAGATAATATTACCGTTTCCGCAATAGAAATTGTAACGCTCGATACTTTAATTGCTTTGCTTGCCGGCTTTGCCATTTTTACTGCGGTTTTTGCTTACGGTCAAGATCCCGCTTCGGGTGCGGGACTTATTTTTCAAACGCTTCCCGTAGTTTTTGCAAAAATGCCCGGCGGTTATATTTTTTCAATCTCGTTTTTCATTTTACTTTCAATAGCGGCGCTTACTTCCGCAATTTCACTTCTCGAAGTTATTACCGCTTACTACGTTGACGAAAAAGGTTGGACGCGTAAAAAAGCCGTTTTGGTTTTCGGATTTGTTACATTCATTCTTGGAATTCCAAGTGCTTTGTCTTACAACGTAATGTCGGATGTTCACTTTTTCGGAATGACTTTTTTCGATTTTATTGATTACGTTTCGGCTAATATTCTTCTTCCTGCGGGCGGATTTTTAATTGCGGTTTTTGTCGCTTATGTTTGGAAATTCGATAAAGCCGTTCCCAAATTAAAAGAAGGTTCGGAAAAATTTCTGGAGAAGTATTCATTTATTATTCCATCGTGGAAATTTTTCATTAAATATATTGCACCGGTTTTAATCATTTTTGTATTCTTAAATTCAATCGGAATTATTTGATTAATTCAAATATTAAGGTGAGCGTATGGGCAAAAGAGCAAAATACGGCTTAATTTCTTTTTCGATAATTTTTTTGATTTTAATTTTCTACGGCGTAGATTTTTACAATGCCGTTTGGTCATTCCCCGGCAATTTCGATTTTATTAAAAATCTTCCCTCAAAAGATTTACCGCTCGGGATGATTCCGTTAATGGTAATTGCTCTTGTTGGAACCGGAATTTTCATCACGTTCAGGCTTGGCTTTCCGCAAATACGTTACTTGTGGCACGGAATTAAAGTAACAACCGGAAAATATGATAATCCCGAAGACGCCGGCGATTTGAATCATTTCAAAGCACTATCCACAGCACTTTCGGCAACTGTTGGAATTGGAAATATTGCCGGTGTTGCAACCGCTCTTTATTACGGTGGTCCGGGTGCATTATTTTGGATGTGGGTTACCGCATTTTTCGGCACTTCACTTAAATTCGCCGAAAGTACGCTCTCGGTAAAATATCGTGATTACGATTCTTCCGGTGCAACAGCCGGCGGACCGATGTACACAATCGAAAAAGGTTTGGGAGAAAAATGGAAATGGCTTGCCGTTGCTTTTGCTAGCTTTGCAATCATTTGCTCTTTTGCAACCGGTAATGCAATTCAATCGTTTACCGTTTCCGATCAAATTTATTCGGAATTTGTACAGGCTTTGGGTACGCATCATTTTCTAACCGAAAAATTCGCTCTTTTTTCCAGCTTTTTAGTTTCGCCATTACAAATAATTAACGGCATTGTTTTGGTTACAATAGTCGGACTTGTAATTATCGGAGGAATTAAACGAATTGGAAACGTTACCGGATTTCTTGCACCGTTTATGGCGGTGTTTTACGTTTTAGCCGCATTAATTATTTTGATTGCAAATGCCGGAGCACTCGGCGAAAGTTTTTCGCTTATTGTAAATTATGCTTTTAATCCACCGGCACAAATAGCCGGAGTTGGCGGTGGAACTTTTCTTGTTTTCCTTAACGTAATGCTTTGGGGCGTAAAACGCGGACTTTACTCTAACGAAGCCGGACAAGGTAGTGCGGCAATTGCTCACTCTACGGCAAAAACAAAATATCCCGTTCGCGAAGGAACGGTTGCAATGCTTGGACCTTACATCGATACAATAATTATTTGTACAATGACCGGACTTGTAATTGTTGTTACCGGTGCTTGGCATTTTACAAAATTTTACGTTGAGCATATCGACCCGAATTTTACCGGTAAATTGATGAATAGTAGTGTTCTTACCGCTTATGCTTTTAAGCAAGGTTTGGCTTGGCTTTTCCCGTACGGCGATAAAATTATTACAATTTCCGTTGCACTTTTCGCAATTTCAACGGCGATTAGTTGGTCGTTTTACGGCGATAGAGCAACAGATTATCTTTTCGGCGAAAAGGCAATTATTTATTACAAATGGGTTTTTCTTTTGTTTGTTTTTATCGGTGCTATTGCTCAACTCGAAGCAATTTGGGCATTCGGTGACGCGGCGTTGGGATTTATGACGTTCCCGAACTTAATTGCAATTATTTTACTTTCCGGCAAATTGAAAAAAATGACGAAAGAATATTTTGAGAATGTGGAAAAGTAAAAAAGTTAAAAGTTCATAATGTTAAATGTTGAATTATGAATGAGAGGTTAAAAGGAAAAGAGGAAAAAAGGCTTCTCTATTCTGTCATTTCGACCCCCGATTTATCGGTGGAGAAATATTTTATAGAGTTGAAAGTTTGTAAAGTTAAAAGTTCATAAAGTTCTAATCGTGTCATTG
>CAYZGB010000002.1:0-28545 GCA_964477915.1 uncultured Melioribacter sp.
AATTTTTCGAATGCACGGTGCAAATATCCGATATGCGTTTCCGAGCTTACAATTGTATCGCCGGTTACTTTTAGTTTTACCATCATATTCCCGGTAATTCCGGGATGCTGCGGTCCTAAATAAATCGTAGTTTCTTTTTCTCTCATCAGCTGTTCCGTACAGAATAAATTTTTGCCAAATCCGGTATTTCTTCGCCGCTGTGTTCGCTGATTGTTTCGCGAACATCTTTTGCATCTTCACGTCCTTCGCGTGCAAAGAATGTTTCGCGGCTATATTTTACAGTATCAAAATCTCTACGCATTGGCGGGATGTTATCCCAATCTTCCAAAATCAAATCACGTGTATCGTCATTGCCAATAAAGTTAACACCGTACATTTCACGAATTTCGCGTTCGTAAGTTTCCACTTGTGGCCAAAATCCGAGCAATGTTGGGAACTCAGGTTTTTCTCTGTCTATCCTTGTTTTTGCAATGACGGTAATCATCGTTTCGTAATTAAGAATAATAAACACAAGCTCAAATTGTTTTTCTTCAAGCCAATCGACACAAGAGATGTGCGACAAATGTTGAAATCCAAGCGTTTCTTTTGAGTAGCTTAAAAACGGATGTACAAGGTCGTTCGGCAATTCCACAATTACGCGTTTTTGCCTTTGAACCTTAACACTTGCATTCGGAAAAGTTCTTTTTATTTTATCGGCAAGTTCTTGTTCTTTAACTAATTCCATATTCATCAATCTTTATTTTGATTACCAATTATATTCCGGCATTCGCCAGTTTTTAATTATTTTTTTCTGATTTGCTCTGTACCATTCAAGATTTTCTTTATATTTTTTCGCACCTTCGGCTTTACCTTCTTTAATCAATTGTTGAAGTTTGATAAAGCCCGAAATTACCGCTTCGGGACGAGGCATACAACCGTTAATAAAAACATCTACCGGTAAATACATATCGAGCAATTTAATCGTATTGTACGAATCCCAATACATTCCGCCGTTAATAGTGCAAGATCCAAAACCTATTACGTATTTGGGATCTTGCATTTGCTCGTATGTACGAATTACGCGTTTTAGCGTTTTAACGGCAAGATACCCCGTAATAAGAAGTACATCCGCTTGGCGAGGCGTTGCCGCACCACGAATACCGAAACGTTCGGCATCGTAACGGGAAGTCATTGTTGGCGGAACCTCTATTGCACCGCAACCTGTTCCGTAAGCAACAACCCAAAGCGAATGTTTACGGGCAAAGTTTTTTATTGTTGCAAGAATTTCTCTTGATTGTCTATCTAACGATAAATCCATTTCCATAACATCTTTCCTTTACAATACTACAATCAAAATTGCAATTATTCCAAAAACCGTAGGCCATTTCCAGAAAAAGCGAACTGCCTGCTCGGTTCTGTAACGTGGATTAACTATTCCGGTAATTACAGGAATCATATATAGTGCAAACGTTTTAATTAAAAGCGTAATCAAGTCTTCGGCGCCACCAAGGAAAATATCCGTAAAAAGAACAAGTTTGGCAAAAGTAAAAATTGAACCGCTTGTCATCATCAATGCAAGATATTTCCCGCCAAATTCGGAAACCGGACCGGAAGCCAATTCAGCCGGAGCAATTGGAACATCAAACGGTGCGTAATGCATCATTCCCAAAAAGGCTAAAATCCCGGCAAGAAAAGCAAAAGGCGATTGGAAAATCAACCAGCTCGAAAATCCTTTTTGTACTTCCATTAAACCGTGAATTGATGTTGTGTGAAATTGAATCATCAAAGCAACAAGCGAAAGTACAAATGGAATTTCGTATCCAACCATCATTGCAAGACCACGAGATACACCAATTGCAGCATTGGGATTACCGGTTTCGCCTGCACCAAGTGCCATTCCAAGTGTACCGAAAACCATCATATAAAGTAGAAATATTAAATCGCCATCGAAACTTAAATTAGTGAATAAAGGACTATGTTTAAGCACCGGAATAAAGAACAACGAAGTAACCGACGCTGTAATTGCAAAAACTGGTCCCAAATGTTGCATTACGCCGTGGTGAATAGCAGTTTTTTTGCTGTAAAGTTTTGTAATATCAAGTAAATTCTGCCAAACCGGCGGTCCAACACGATTTTGAATTCTTGCCGTAATTTTACGAACAATACCACCGTAAAGCACACCGACAACAAATGCAACTATCGGTGTTAAGATAAATCCCAATATTTTTATCGTAGTTGAATCCATAAAAATTCCTTTGCTTCCTTATAACCGCATATTAAAAAACATATCGGAAAATAAAATTAATATTGCCATAAACAGAATTACGTAAAGAGCGTAAGTTTGTCCGTTTCCTGTGTAAACGTAACGAAGATAATCAAAAGCTTCTTCTAAATTTATTCCGAAGATATTGTAGATTTTATCGACGCTAAATTTTAATAAACTACCCAAAGCGCGTTCGAAAGGTTGATAAAAATTAACTGCAAAAGTTAAGTTTTCGTTTTCCGTCGGAACTTCACCGGCAGTGTGAATATCTTTAGTTCCAACCCAGCGTGTTTGTTTGTAATTTTTCCAGGTAATAAAAATTGCACCGAGAATAAAAATTACTCCGATTGAAGTAATTACCGAAAACATATTTACTTTTCCGTCCCAAGTACTGAATAGCACCGAATTTTCCCAATGTGCCGCACCAATTCCCAAATAACTCATTGCCGCATCAATCGGTTTAAGAACTATTCCAGGGTAAATACCACTTGCAAGAGTAAATAATGCAAGCAGTATCATAGGAATAAGCATTGATAATGGTGCTTCTTTTACATTTTCAAATTCTTTTTCACGCTGTCCGAGAAAGATTGAAAAAATCAATCTGTATAAGTAAAGAAACGCAGCGGTACTTGCAGCAAAAATTACGATAACAAGAAAATAGTAATTGGATTGAATTAACGCTTCGTAAAGCAACCATTTGGAAATAAATCCACCCAACGGCGGAACACCCGCAACAGAGATAATTCCGAAAAGCGTTACGAAAAATGAAAACGGCATATTTCTGATTAATCCGGTTAATTCATCCAAATCAAGACTTCCGGTTCGCATATAAACCGCACCAACGGACATAAAGAGCATTGCCTTAAATACGCCGTGAAGAATTGTTAAAAACAGTGCGGACATTATTGCAAGCGGTGTACCAACTGCAAGACCAACTATAATATAACCTAATTGCCCTACGGAAGAATACGCAAGCAATTTTTTTGCATCGTGTTGGAAAATTGCGTAAAATGTTGCCAGTAATGCAGTAATTCCACCGAGCCAAGCAAGTGTTTCGCGAACGTAAGGTGCAATTTCGGTTCCGGCAACAAACTTAAACATCACCAAACCAATTCCGAAAATACCCATTTTCGATAAAGCACCGGAAAATACTGCGGTAAACGACGAAGGTGAAATTTTGTAAGCATCGGGTGCCCAAACGTGCAAAGGCATCATCGCACTCTTTACGCCAAAGCCCAAAAGCAATAACGTAGCTACAAGAACTTTAATTCCGGTTGAAAATCCGCCGAATGAAGCAATTGCAGTATCAAGCGAAAATGAACCAGTATTCGAATAAATTACAATTATTGCCGTAAGTAAAAAATAAGCACCGATTGCACTAAAAATAAAGTATTTGATTCCGATTTTATGTCTGTTTTCGCCCGCATAAATTACAAGCATAAATGATGACCAAGTCATAATTTCCCAGAAAAAGAAAAGGGAAAGCAAATCGCGACTATAAATAATTCCGAACATTGCTCCGAGCGAGAAAAGGAAATTCATATAATAATAGCCAAGACTTTCCTTCCCCGCCATAAAATCCCAAGAATAAAGAATTGCGAAAAATCCCAATACGGCAACAAGCATTGCAAATAATTGCGAGTAAGCATTTGTTGCCCAGTGAATTTGGAAAGAAGCAATATTAAGTGTAAAATCAGTACCGTTTTGCGGAAGAGCAAATGCCAAATATCCGCCATAAGCCGATGCCAATAGTGCTATTAGCGATTCGGATTTCTTAACCAAATGATGGAATACGAAGGAGAGCAAACCTCCTATGAAAAAAACCGAAAGTAGAACCGGAATCGAATTCATTTCAAATCCATAAACTTTTATTTAGTTCAACATTAATGCATCAAACCGGTAGCAATGTAGCTTCCGGTATTAATTAAATTGTTTGCAGCAGGCACAAGCCATTTTACAATTATCGAAGGATAAACTCCAACAATAATTATTACTGCTGCTAAAATTCCCATAGCAATTAATCCCGAAACCGGAGTACGTCGAACATTTTCCGGAACAGGTGTTCTTGTATATAATTTTGCAATTACTCGCAAATAGTAAACCGCTTCAATAACGCTTCCAATTAAAATTAAACCGAGAATAACAAGATGTCCGCTATCCGCAACGGAAATCAAAACGTAAAGTTTACTCCAAAAACCGGAAAACGGTGGCAATCCCATTATTGCCAAAGCACCGAGTGCGAAAAAGAAGCTTGTAATCGGTTTATCGTAACCCAAGCCTTCCAAATCTTTTAGATCTTTTGAACCGGAATGAAATACAAGATAACCGGCAGCAAAGAATAACAACGATTTAATTATTGCGTGATTAAACATTTGGAAAAACGCTGCACTAACACTTTCGCTTGTTCCAATGCTAAATGCAATGATTACCAATCCCATTTGCCCGATACTCGAAAATGCAAGCATTCTTTTAATTTGATTTTGCTTCATTGCGGACATTTCGGCAATCAAGAGTGTAATCAATCCTATGATTAAAAGGAAATGCAAAACATCGGGCAAATTGAAGAAAAGGAAAATAATTCTCATCATTGCATAAACGCCGGCTTTTACCACAATTCCGCCAAATACGGCACCAATTGGTGAAGGTGCTTGCGAATATGCATCCGGCGCCCAACCGTTGAGCGGGAAAAGTTCCGCTTCAATTCCCATTCCCGAAAGAACAAGAATTAACACAAATGCTTTGGCTGTTGCGGGAATTTTATCTACGTGTTGTGCAATATCAGCTAAATTCAGAGTTCCGGTATAAGTGTAAATGATCATTACCGAAAGCAAGAAAAACGAAGAAGCGAACGAACCGATAAGCAAATATTTGAATGCTGCTTCGGCACCGTCCTTATCGCGTAAAAATGCAGTTAATGAATATGCTGCAATTGCAGTAATTTCGAGAAAGACGAAAAGGTTAAACATATCACCGGTAAGCAGAATTCCAGTAGAACCGGTAATCAACATCATAAAGAGCATATAATATTTTTCAATAGGCTCGCGAATAATAAATTTGTAACTGTATAGCCAAATTACCAAACCTATTAATGTTACCAACGTAACTAAAAATGCAGCAGTTGGTCCGTAATAAAGAGCAATACCAAATGGTGGTTTAAATCCGGCAATTTTTTCTACAATCGGATGTTGCATAGCTTTTGGGAAAAGCATAAACGATCCGTAAGCCAAAAACAGAAAAACTACACCGGGAGTAAGTTTAACCAACTCTTTCGAAATTTTTCCTAAAAGAGGAATTAAAAATGCTGCGAAAAGCGGAATTGCTATATAAAGTACAGGAGTAAATTCCATCATCCTACCACTTCAATTGTCTGATTTTGTTAATGTTCAATGTTTTGTGATGATCGTAAAGCCTAATAACCAATGCCAAAGCAACAGCGGTTGTTGCCAATCCGATTACAATTGCCGTAAGAACAAGTGCTTGCGGAACCGGATCAACCATTTTATCCGCCGTTAAAGAAGCATTGGAAAAAATAGGAGCGGTTGCGTTTTTAACGTAACCGATTGAAATAAACAAAAGATTAATACCGCTATCCATAATCGAAAGTCCGATTACGATTTTAATTAAGTTCTTTTTCGTAAGAACGGTATAAATTCCGATAAGAATTAACGATATTGCACCTATATAATAAAGCATTGAATAAATCCTACCTTATAGTTTTCAACATTGTATCGAGTACACCGGAAAGTTCGGCACCAACTTTAAATCCAACCGCTATGTAAATAATTGGAATTACACCGGCACTAATCAAATCACCTGGTTGACCAAGCGGTAAATAGTTGTACAAAAACGAACTACCGTAAATTAATCCGCCTAAACCAACGGTAACAAAAGTTAAACCTGCAAGCGATTCAATTACACTTAAAGCAGTATGGTTTGCTTCAAATTTTCTGTAAGACATAAACATCAGCAAAACACCGGTTGCAATAATTGACCCGCCTTGGAAACCTCCACCTGGTGTTAAATGTCCGTGAACAAATACATACGCACCGAGTAGAACAATCATCGGATAAAGCATATTCGATGTAACACGAACAATAAGGCTTGCGTACTGATGTCTTCTTTTCTTGCCACGTTTATCGAATAAAATTGCACCAAGTCCCGTTGCCGCAAGGAAAAGTACAGTAACTTCTCCGAGTGTATCAAAACCTCTGTAACTTACAACTATTGCAGTAACGGTATTTACAGCACCGGTTTCATCAAGTGTATTTTCCAAATAATATTTCCCAACGCCTTCTCTTTTTTCGCCAAAAGGCATATTCAGAAAAACGTTAAATAAATAATATCCGACTACAGCAAGTAATATTATTGATACGGCTTTTCTCATTCTTCGTACCTGTCGGTTTTTTTAATAGCGATAACAAAAATTATTGTTGATAGAGCAACTCCAATTGCAGCTTCGGTTAAAGCAACATCGGGAGCTTGCAAAAGATAAAACAAAGCGGAAAGTATTACACTAATTACAGATGTTCCGATTACGGCAACAATCAAATCCTTACGCGTAATAGAGAAGATTGCAGCAACAATCATAATAATTACCAAAATCAGAACTAATACAGCCAACCAACTCATTTCTCTTCCTCCGCTTCATAAACGCCGTCCAAATCGTCCAATCCTTCTTTTTTGGTAAATGGTTTAATTCCCAATTTGTAACTTCCGCGAGCCAGAGCGTGAGAACTAATAGGATTGGAAATAGCAATAAACAGAACGATTATAAACGTTTTCCAAAACCAATCGGGCTGAACCAAACCAACACCGAAAACCACACCCATTGCTCCGAGTGTTGTTGCCTTTGTTCCTGCTTGCATTCTTGAATAAACATCCGGCATACGGAAAATTCCCAAAGCACCGAGGAATAAAAATATTGCACCTATTGCTATAATTATATATCCGATTGTTTCTAAAATCATAATCCTCCCTCCATATAACGAGCCAAAGTAAGAACACCGACAAATCCCAACACAGCATATATAAGCGAAACATCAACATAAATGTAGCGTTGGAAAAACAAACCGAGCAAAACCAAACCGGCTGTTACAATTGTGGTAAGGTTATCGAGTGCAACAATTCTATCGGATGCTGTTGGTCCTAAAAATAATCTTAACAATGCAAAAAGAATTGCCAAACTCAATACGACCAAAAGAAAAATTATCATACAAAAACTTTCCTTAAAATCTTTTCAAAATTTTCGCCGATTTCCGAATAAATAACTTCGGGGTCTTTCGACGTAACATCAATCCAATGGATATAAAGATCGTCACCAATAATATCGACAGTTAACGTCCCGGGTGTAAGTGTAATCGAATTTGCAAGAATTACTTTTGCAGTTCTCGATTTTAATTTGCTTTCGTATTTTACAATTCCGGGATTAATAGGCAATTTGGGGTCAATTACTCGGCGTGCAACATCCAAGTTCGCTTTAATTAAAGCAATAATAAAAACTACAATGTATTCAAGCACGTAATAAATATTTACAGGCTTGAAAAACTTCATACCGTAGTCGGTAAAAGTCTTGTAAACAAACGAGGTGATAATAAGACTAATTACTGCACCAGTAATTAACTCGGAGGTTGCAAGCGATGTTGTAAAAGCCATCCAAATAAGAAACAGAATAATAAAAGTAAATAAGAATCGGCTCATAATCTCTACACAATAAAAATAATACAATACCAAAATATCCGATTTAATTTTAAAACATACAAGGTTTTTTTAAAAAATTTTTTCGCATTTAAATATTTCTCGTGAAAAACATCTAACATAAGCTTTATTTCGCTTAACTTTTGGAGATTTTTCTACAAATCTCTCTATTTACCAAAATCCTAACATATTACTAAAAAAATAATAACATTTCTCTAATATCCGAAAACTATGTTTGACATATCCAAATCACATAATAAATAGAAGAGATTACCAAATATTTTGTTCACTAAAATTTTAATCAAAGACAAAAACAAATCTAGGAATTATCAGAATGAATATTATTAGTACAATTATTATAGTGCTTATTTTGTTAGGGCTAATTTACCAACTCATTGCATTTTTTATATTGAAAAACGAGTTGCAGAAAAATTCTAATATTACCGTTTCGGGAAGGAAAAATTATCCCTTTATTACTATCTTAAAACCAATAAAAGGAATTGACGACCAATTGAAAGAAAATCTTAAATCTTTTTTTGAATTGGACTATCCGCAATACGAAATAATTTTTGGCGTGCAATCCTTTGAAGACCCTGCAATCGAAATAATCAACTCGGTAATAAATTCACACCCTGAAATACAAGCAAGATTAATTGTAAGCTCAAATAAAATTGGTTTGAACCCCAAAATAAATAACCTATACAATATGTATCCTTATGTCAAAGGGGAAATCGTACTTATAAGTGACAGCAATACACGAGTTAAACCGGATTTTCTAAAACTAATGGCAAACGAATTGATTGAACCTAATGTTGGACTTGTAACTGCTACAATTCGTGGTGAAGGTGCAAAAAATTCATCGTCACTTATGGAAAACATTCATTTAGGCTCGTTTTTAGCTCCGAATGTTTTTGCAGTAGGAAAACTATCCGATATTAAAATTGTTGTCGGCAAAGCACTTTTAATTCCTAAAACGGTACTCGAAAAAATCGGTGGATTACAAATCTTTAAAAATTATCTTGCGGAAGATTATTTTATGGGTGTAAAAATTCAAGAGTACGGTTATAAAGTAAAAAACTCCACGGTATTTGTAGATAACATTAACGAAAAATGGGGTTTCGATAAATTTCTTAATCGACATTCACGTTGGGCAAAAATAAGATACCAAATTAACAAAAACACTTATTTACTCGAAATAATTTCCAATCCTATATTCAATAGCTTTATATTAGCTGCATTACTTCACAATTACGTTGGTCTCGTACAATTTATTGCAACAATTTTGATTAAATCATTTGTCGATTATTTATCATTAAAAACAATAGATGCAAAAATTAAATTTCATCAATTATTCTTTGTTCCTGTCAAAGATTTGATTTTAGGAATTATCTGGTTTGTACCTTTTATAAATTCAAGTGTAAACTGGCGAAACAATTATTTCAAAATTTATAGAAACACATTACTGCGTCCTATTTTATCGGAAACATAAATGGAAAACATGTTAGCAGATTTTTCTCTCTAATCAGCAATTTGTATATCTAATGCAAAACCAATCAAGGAATTTACAAATTCAGTAATTTTTTAACTATTGATTTAACCAACAACTTTTTTCTTTTGAGGGTAATTCGAAATTGTGAAAATGCCAACAAATGTTAAATTCCTACGGGGTTTTCCTTCCTTGAAATTATATGTGAACAAAAGTATTTCGAAATTTTTTATTTTAACTTTTAAAGTATATTATCACTTGAAATTTAATTGGCATAAAACTTCTTTTTTGAAAAATCTAAAAAGATTTTATATATTTTAAGTCTGTGAAAAAAAATTTGTGAGCAGAAATGTCTAAAAAAATGACAAAAGCCGATATAGTGGAAAAAGTTGCCGAAGGTACAGGTTTAACAAAGCTCGAGACCGAAGCCGTAATTGAAGGATTTTTATCAACAGTCATTCAGTCTTTACGCGATGGACATGGCATCGAAATTCGTGGTTTTGGAAGCTACAAAGTAAAAAAGAAAAATGCACACATGGCAAGAAATCCACGTACCGGTGAAAAAGTTTTTGTAGATGCTCATTACGTGCCTGTGTTTAAGTTCTCGAAAGACTTCAAAGCAGTTGTAAACAAAGGCATGAAAGAATTAAATGGCGAATAGCTCAAAACAAATTGAGTGTCCACGTTGCGGTCAATTCAATCCACCGCAAGCAAGATATTGTATGTATTGCGGGGAAAAATTAGTCGAAAAAAAATCGACGCACGAAAAAGATAATAAACACGCTAATTTATCTAATTCAAATAAAAAAGAATTAAACGTAAAAGTTCTTTACATATTGTTATTTACACTAATTATTGCTGGAATTTTAATTTTATATTTTGCCGGTGTTTTCAGCTCGCCAAAAGTTACGATAAAAAACTCAAACTTAACTAAACATCAAAAGGAAAACACATTAGGTGTTAATAGTACACCCGCAGTTAATCCACAAGTTATTGATTTGAAAACTTTAACAAAACTAAAAAAATTAGAAGACAGCATTAAGGAAAATCCTGAAAACACAGAGGCAATGGTTACACTTGGCAACAAGTATTTTGACTATGGCCATTTCAAGGAAGCAATAAAATTTTATAAAATGTATTTAAAAAAACTCCCTAATTCACCTAATGTTCTTGTCGATTTGGGAGTTTGTTATTACAACTTAAAAGATTACGAAAACGCTTTGAAATTTATGAAAAAAGCCGTTGCAATAAACCCAAATCATCAAATTGCATACTTAAATTTGGGAATAGTGAACGAAGCAATGGGAAATGTTGAAGAAGCAAGAAAATATTGGGAAAAAGCAATTAAGATTGATCCACAATCTCAATTTGGTTTGAAAGCCCAAAGTTTTTTAAATAATTCAAATTAGGAGAAACTATATGCCTTGCGGAAGAAAAAGAAAACGCCATAAAATGGCTACGCACAAACGCAAAAAAAGACTTCGTAAGAACAGACACAAAAAGAAATTAAGATAAGTTTTTATCTTGATTTTTTGAAAGCCAACTTAGCTCAGCTGGTAGAGCAATTCACTCGTAATGAATAGGTCGCCGGTTCGAGTCCGGCAGTTGGCTCCAATAAAAGAATGCCCGGAATATCCGGGTTTTCTTTTTTTTTATTCTTTCGGAATTATAATAGAAAAGACCGTTCCCTCGGAGGATGTTTCCTTTACAAAAATCTTACCTCTGTGATAATCTTTAATTATTCTTTTCGAAAGACTTAATCCTAATCCCCAACCGCGTTTTTTTGTGGAAAATCCAGGTTTGAAAATATTCTTTTTATGTTTAGATGCAATTCCTTTACCATTATCGGAAACCTCGATTTCAACATAATTTTCATCATCATAAATATTTATTGAAATTTTTCCTTCTTTATTTTCAATAGCATCGCGTGCATTTTTTACTAAATTTTCAATCACCCATTCAAAAAGCTCTGCATTGATTTTTGCATAAACATCTTTTTTTCCGTTAACTTCAATAATTATTTTTTTACCCATTTGAGGAAAACGTCTTTCAAAATATCTACGAATTTCATCGAGCAAATCGTACAAATTTGTTTTCTTTAGCTCAGGCTTGGAACCAATTTGAGAAAAACGATTTGCAATTTTATTAAGACGTTGTAAATCATCAGCCATTTCTTCGGCAATATCCAAAACCTTTGCCGGATTTTTATGATTTAAAATCAACAGTTCATTCCAACCCATTAAGCTCGAAATAGGCGTTCCCAATTGATGAGCCGTTTCCTTCGACATACCAACCCAAATCATACTTTCTTCGGAACGACGGAAATAATTAAAACTTGCGTATGAAATAAGTAAGAAAATAATTGCAAACAAAATTTGTGCGTAAGGGAAATATTTAAGCATTACAACAACATTCGAATTTCCGTAATATATTTTTTTCCACACAACACCTTGCGGATAGTAAACAATTATGGGGGGGAATTCTTCACCAAGTTCTTTAATTTTTTTACGTAAAAATTTCTCTGTTTGTGCACGAGTAAAAGTTGTATCAATATTTAAATTTCGATAACCTGAACCTCCGGCTTCGAAAATCGGATTATCATTCGCATCCGTCATTACTAACGGAAAATCAATACGCTGAATAATATGTTCGAAAATGAATGTAAAATCAGCACCTACATCTTCGGAATTAGCAAGGTAAGTTAAACTATTGGCATAAAGTTCGGCAATTTCGCGTTCTCTTTTTTCGATTTTTTCTACAATTAATTGCGTAAAATAAAGCGAGGCAAGTGCAAGAACCACCGCAAGAACAAATAAAGCAATTTTTACCTTGCTTTTAAGATTAATTTCGGAAAGTTTCATTTACGTCTATCGATAGTTTGTTTACGTTTGGCTCCAACGGAAATTATACTGAAAAATATTCCCGTATGTTTTTCAAGAAATTCAATATAATTTTTCGCATTCGCAGGAAGTTCATCAAAATCTTTTGCTCCCGAAATATCGGCTTTCCAACCCTGAAGAGTTTCATAAATCGGGACCACCTTTTCAAGTCTTGTAATATCAGAAGGAAACGAAGTAAGTCTCTTTCCGTTAAGTTCGTAACCAATACAAACTTTTATTTCATCAAAGCCGGATAGAACATCCAATTTTGTTAAAGCTGCTTCGGTTATCCCATTTACAAGTCGAGAGTAGCTAACCAAAAAAGCGTCGAACCAACCGCAACGTCGCGGGCGACCGGTTGTTGCACCAAATTCTGCACCTTCTTTCCGTAATTTTTCGCCCGTTTCATCATTTAGCTCGGTAGGAAAAGGTCCGTTACCTACACGTGTTGTGTAAGCTTTTACAATTCCGAAAACCGAATCTATTTTTGTCGGAGGCAAACCGGAGCCGGTCGAAGCTCCGCCAGCAGTAGGATTGGAAGAAGTAACATAAGGATAAGTCCCGAAATCAACATCAAGAAAAGTTCCTTGCGCTCCTTCAAATAATATGTTTTTGCCTTCGTCCGCTGCTCTATTTAAAAACAAAGCAGTATCTTTTACAAACGGATCAATTAGTTTATCGAATTTCAAATATTCTTCGATTATTTCTTCCGCATTAAGTTCACTTCTATGATAAACGTTTTTAAGAATTGCGTTCTTCTCTTCCAAATTTAATTTTATTTTTTTTACCAATTCGTCCTTGTTCAATAAATCAACTATCCTAATTCCCCGCCTCGCATATTTATCATTATAACAAGGACCAATCCCTCTGCCGGTTGTTCCAATTTTATTTTTACCTTCTTCTTTAATAGAATCAAGGAGTTTGTGATACGGCATAATCAAATGTGTATTATGACTGATAAAAAGGCGTCCTTCAACATCAATATTTTGTGAGCGAAGAAATTGAAGTTCCTCAATAAGTGCTTCCGGGTCGAGCACAACACCATTCCCAATAACACATGTAACGTCTTCCCTTAAAATACCGGAAGGAATCAAATGTAAAATAAATTCTTGTTCACCTATTTTTATTGTATGTCCGGCATTTGCCCCACCTTGATAACGGACGACAATTTTGTAATTTTCGCTTAAAATATCAACGACTTTTCCTTTACCCTCGTCTCCCCACTGTGTACCAACTAAAACAGTTACGCTCATAATTTTTGAACCTACAAATTATTATTAGGATTTTTCTATTTAAAAACAACACAATAAAATTCGTGAAGAATATAAAAATAACATTTCATTTAATTTTGTGGGAATAATTTTATCGGCAGAACAAATATTTTTACTAATATCCATTATGTGACGAAGTTCTATCGCACCGCGAGTCACGAAGAATGAGATGATTTTGGTTAAATCTTAGAAATTACTACAGCATTTTTTTTCAAGAGATTACCCTAACCTTATTGGTTTTTCAGAAGATTCGCTACCACTGATTTTGTAAATTTGTTTCTATTTTTCGGATTTAAAGGCAAGACTAATTGCGGACGAAATTAATCTTGCCTTGGAAAATTTATTCGCGGAAATTTTCGAGTGCTTTTTCGACGGAATCGAAATTTTCGAAGATGGTGATAAGTTTGGTAATTACAAGAAGTGACTCGATTTTTTCTGTAGCATTAGCCAAAACAAAACGTCCGCCCGCATTTTTAACCGAAGTAAATGCACCTATTAGCATTCCCAATCCGGTACTATTCATAAATTTAACACCACCGAGATTTACAACAATGTTTTTCTTACCTTCCGAAAGAAGTTTTTTTATCAAATCGTGAAACTCTTGGGTTTCGGGTCCACCCATTACGTTTCCTTTTAATTCGATTTCAACGGCTTCGTAATGTTCCTTTACTTTGATTTTCATTTTTGCTCCTGATTTATTTTCCTTAAATAATATTTTAAGTTAAAAATCGAAAATGTAATTATCAAACAAAATTTAAAATTTCGGTTCGGTGTAATTCAATTCTTTATGCGACTTTGCAGAGTTGTACATCGCCTCCATAAGTTTCATTCTGTGTAACGCTCCGTCAATCGAGGAAACAATTCCAATTAAATTTTGCGTTGCGGCAATAAAATGTTTTAACTCGTTTTCGAATGATTTCAAATAAATTTGCGAAGGTTTGGCTTTAGGTGCAAAGGGTGTAATGTCCACTTTCTCTTCGCCAATTATTTTGTATGCACGCAAAGGATTCAGATGAGCAGTTCCTTTTGTACCGAAAAAATCGAGTTCGAGTTTGTCTTTTTCGCTATTTAGCGACCAGCTTACTTCAAAACTTAAAATAAGATTTTTTGAGAGCCTTAACATTCCGACAGATGAATCTTCAACCGATTTTGTACGATGCTTGAAATTCTCAACCGAAACTTTTTCCACTTTCGGGTAACCCAAGAGCCACACCGCCAAATCGATAAGCAAAACTCCCAAGTCCATCAAAACACCGCCACCGGCTTTTTCCTTTGCCATTAACCAATTGGCAGACGAACTTCGTTTATGAATCCAGCTTGCACGGATATAGAAAATTTCACCCAATTCTTTGCTTCCGAGTAAACTTTTCATTAGCATAGCATCGGGACGAAAACGCATATTCATTCCCACCATTACAAGTTTGCCCTTTTCAGAGGCTTTTTTTCGAATTTCGAGTGCTTCGTTAAAAGTGCGAGTAACAGGCTTTTCCACAAAAACGTGCTTGCCGGCATTTAGCGAATCAATTGCAATTTGGTAATGTGTATCCGTAGGCGTTGTAATTATTACGGCATCGAGCGGAACGCTTTCCAACATTTCGCGATAATCAGTAAAACGTTTTTCAATTCCGAATTTGTCCGCAATATTTTTTAGTTGCGTTTTTTTTATATCGCTAACAGCAGTAATTTCAACATTCGAAAGTTTTGCAAGAACAGGCAAATGTGCTAGTTGCGAAATTCCGCCAAGTCCGATTACGCCTACTTTAACTTTTGCCATTAACCAACCTCGCTATTGCTTGCAAGTTTGTGAATAAAATCGGAAACACGTTTTGTTATTCCTTCTGCGTCCATTTCGAGCAATCTGTGCAATTCTTTTTGCGAACCTTGTTCAACCCAATCGTCTGGTAAACCAATTCGCAAAACATTTTTCTTAATTCCTTTATCTGCAAAATATTCAAGCACACCCGAACCGAAACCACCGTAAACAGCATTTTCTTCGAGTGTTACAATTTTATCGAATTTTTCCGTAACATAATTAAGCATTTCGGAATCGAGCGGTTTAATAAATCTCATATTAATCAGTTCGGCATCAATTCCGTTATCGGCAAGTAATTTCAATGCTTCGTTAGAATATTCAACCATTTTACCAACGGCAAGCAAAGCAACATCTTTTCCTTCTTTCAAAATTTCGGCTTTGCCTATTTCAATTTCCGTAAACTCATCATCCATTGGAACTCCAACTGCTGCACCGCGCGGGTAACGGAATGCAATCGGACCGCCTTCGTATTTTGTTGCCGTGTAAAGCATATTTCGTAATTCGTTTTCATCTTTTGGCGCCATCAAAACCATTCCGGGGATCATCCGTAAATAAGATAAATCGAATACGCCGTGATGTGTTGGTCCATCGGCACCAACAAGTCCGCCTCTATCGAGAGCAAAAATTACATTAAGTTTTTGCAATGCAACATCGTGAATTATTTGATCGTAAGCACGTTGTAAAAATGTTGAGTAAATTGCCACAACCGGTTTTAATCCTTGTGTTGCAAGTCCCGCAGCAAAAGTTACCGCGTGTTCTTCGGCAATTCCAACGTCGAAATATCTATCGGGGAAAGCCTCTTGAACTTTACTCATTCCGGTTCCGTCCGGCATTGCCGCAGTTATCCCGACCAATTTATCATTTGTTTTCATCAATTCAACAAGCGTGTTTCCGAAAACCGAAGTATAAGAAGGTGCGGTTGTTGCTTTTTTTAATTTTTTCCCGGTTATCTTATCGAACGGTGAAATTCCGTGGAAAACATCTGCGTGTTTTTCTGCCGGTTCGTAGCCTTTACCTTTTTTTGTGTAAATGTGAACAAGAATTGGTCCGTTGTATTTTTTAATGTATTCGAATGTTTTAATTAACTTCGATAAGTTGTGTCCGTTAATTGGTCCGAAGTAACGGAAACCAAGTGCTTCGAAAAGCATTCCGGGTGTAACAATTGCTTTAACGCCCGATTCCAAACGCGCTGCAACTTTGCGTAATCTATCGCCGAAAGCATCAAGCTTTCCGGTTAAATCCCAAATTGCACCCTTGAATTTATTGAACTCGGGGTGCATCGCAACATTTGTAAAGTAATTCGAAATTTGCCAAACATTCGGTGAAATAGACATTTGATTATCGTTGAGAACCACAATCAAATTTTTCTTTAACATTCCGGCATTGTTCATTGCTTCGTAAGCCATTCCGTTTGTCATTGCTCCATCACCAATAACGGCAACAACTCTACGATTTTCGTCATTTAAATCAACTGCGGTAGCCATACCGAGAGCTGCCGAAAGCGAAGTTGCCGCGTGCCCGGCACCGAAAGTATCGTAAATACTTTCGTTACGTTTCAAAAATCCGCTAATTCCGTTTAGTTGGCGGATTGTGTGCATTTTGTCGCGACGACCGGTCAATATTTTATGCGGATAAGCTTGGTGTCCGGTATCCCAAACAAGCAAATCTTCCGGTGTGTTAAAAACTTTGTGAAGAGCAAGCGTAAGTTCCACAACGCCAAGACTTCCGGCAAAGTGTCCGCCGGTTTTACTTATTGTATCGATAAGAAAATCCCGTATCTCTTGTGCAAGCTCAATAAGTTCATTATTTGATAGCAAACGAATATCTTTTGGGTCTTCGATTTTGTTTAAGTATTTGTAGTCTTTCATCTATTTATCCTTTCTTCTTCTTTTCAAAAGGGGGTTTCGTCATCGGCGATTTCGGCATTACCAATATTTTCAGTAGTTTCTGGGTTTAACGATGCGGTTAATTTTTCAATTTTAAGTTCGGCGTTTTTAAGTTCGTCGTAACAATACTTTGCGAGTTTCGTTCCTTCTTCGTAAAGCGAAATCATCTCTTCCAATTCCGTTTCGTCACTTTCAAGTAGGTTTGAAATTTCTTCCAATCTTCTTAAAGCATCTTCAAATTTTAATTTTTTCTTTCCCATTTTTTCAGTACCAAATTACTATCGTAAAAATTTATTTCCATCGGTTTTTCTTCACTTGCTTGCGATGCGGATTTCAAAATTTTTCCGTCTTGTTTAACAATCGAAAACCCTTTACGCAACATTTTTTCAACGCTCGAAGAATTAACCGTTCGTTTAGCAAGTTCTACTCTGTGCAAATAATTCTGCAATTTTCGTTTTGCAATTCTTTCATTTTCCGAAAGCAAATTATCAATAAACTGATAATAATTTAACGTTTTGTCTTTTACTCTACGGAAGCCGTAACCGTTAATAATTTGATTAACGTAATTACTTTTATTTTTAATAAACTCCAATAAAGTAAGCTTTGAAGTATATAAAAAATCATTAAGAAAACCAAAGATTTCACTTGCCTCCGGAGTTGCAAGTTCCATTGCCGCGGTTGGTGTCGGGGCACGTAAATCGGCAACAAAATCGGCAATTGTAAAATCTATTTCGTGACCAACTCCGCTAATTACCGGTTTTTCCGAAGCAAAAATTGCTCGGGCAACAATTTCTTCATTAAATTGCCACAAATCTTCCAACGAACCTCCACCACGTGCAACAATAATTACATCGATTTCGTCAATCGTATTAAGTAGCTCAATTGCTTTAACAATTTCTTCCGCAGCGCCTTCGCCTTGAACACGAGCCGGTGCGTGAATTAATTTAACCAACGGATAACGGCGTTTGGCAACGCTAATTAAATCGCGTAATGCAGCAGCACCTTCCGCAGTAACAATTCCAATTACTTCGGGAAATTTGGGAATTGGCTTTTTGAATTTTTTATCGAACAAACCTTCGGCTTGAAGTTTCCGTTTTAATTTTTCGAACGCCGCTTGAAGTTCACCTTCGCCGGCAGGCAACATTTTTTTTACGGAAATTTGATACGAACCACGCGGCGGGTAAACGGTAATCGCACCTTCGACGATTATTTTCATTCCGTCCTGCGGTGTAAAAAAAACACCGGCGTTGTACGAACGCCACATCGCACACGAAATTGCCGCATCGGCATCTTTCATAGTAAAATACCAATGACCGGAACCGTGTGCTTTGAAGTTCGAAATTTCGCCCAGAACTTTTACGTACGGAAAGCCGTTTTCTAGCGTGTATTTTATTTCGTGCGTTAGTTCGCTTACCGTTACAATATCGTTAAACATTTTTCTCTTTCCTAAAAATCAAACAATATTGATGATGACGATTGCCCACCCAAGCGCTGTTAATTCCGAGTGCAATCAAAGGTTTATCGTTTTGCAACCAAATTTTTTCGTCTTTCAAAACCCAACTTCGTTTGCCTCTTTTAGTCAATGAAATTGCGGTATCGAAAGCAAGCGGATAAAGTTTGCCCTTAAAATAAACGTTGTTGGTAATTATTGTTAAGTAACCTTTTTCTTTTGTTAAATCGTAAACTTCGTCAAAAATCTCGGCTTGTTTTTCAAGGAAAAGCTCGTAATCATCGATATTCCCTAAATCGCTTTTGTGCTTGGAATAAACCGTATCGAGACCTTTTTCTTTTCTTCCTTTTTGCCTCAATCCGCTTTGTTTTAATTGATTCCAATACGGCGGTGAAGTTATTACGTAATCGAATTTCAATTCGGGCTTAGTATCAAAAATCAGTGATTTTATTTTCTTCGAAGAACCGCGTAGTGCAATTAATTCAGTATCGAAATTACCTTCGGCTATTCTTTTCTTTGCAATTTTATGATACTTGCTTAAAAGCTCGATTCCAAGTGCATTGCGTCCTGTATTTCCTGCTGCAATTAAAGTGCTTCCGGTTCCTAAAAAAGGATCTAAAACCCACTGACCTTTTTTCGTAAAAAACAAAATGAATTCTTCAACAAGTGATTCCGGAAATTTCGCGGGATGTAAAATCTCCGATTCATTTCTCCGTTTTGGAGCGTGTATGAACCACGATTTGGTGAATTTAATCCATTCTTTTCCGCTTAAATTATTGAGTTTATTATTTAAACTTACTTTACCTCTGCCCGGAATTTCCACGTAACGTTTAGACATTATGAGCAATCATATTTTTAAATGAAATGTTTAATTTAACTATATTTGCATTAATATTCGAGAACTTTTAACCAAGGCAAAGATGAAAATACTTGTTACAAACGACGACGGAATACATTCACGTGGAATTGCAGAATTGGCACGTGCTTTAAGCGAAATTGCCGAAGTTCACGTTGTTGCACCACTAACCGAACAAAGCGCTGTCGGGCATTCGATTACAATGAAAATTCCGCTCCGTGTTCATCGCTATTTCAAAGGCGATGTGTTCTTTGGTTACGCAGTAGAAGGAACTCCCGCAGATTGCGTAAAAATGGGAATTAAAAATATTCTTCACGAAGAACCCGATTTGGTAATTAGCGGAATTAACAACGGATCGAACGCCGCAATAAATGTAATTTATTCGGGAACTGTTTCCGCTGCACGCGAAGCTGCAATTATGAACATTCCTTCGTTTGCGGTTTCCGTCAATAGCCACAATGTAAAGGATTTTACTTACGCTGCTAAAATCGCAAAAAAATTCGCACAAATTGTTTTGGAAGAAGGTTTGCCAAGCGGAACATTGCTAAATATTAACGTTCCCGATTTACCGGAAAGCGAAATTAAAGGAATTAAAGTAACACGACAAAGTATGACGCGTTGGGACGACCATTATGAAGAAAGAATTGATCCTTACGGCAAAAAATATTACTGGCTTACCGGACAAATGGACGAGAAAAACGACGAAAGCGAAGATTACGACCATTACGCATTAAAAGCCGGTTATGTTTCCGTTACACCAATTCACTTCGATTTGACTGATTACGATACTTATAACAAGTATAAAAACTGGCAATTCTAAACCTGATGTTTCTGTTCGAAAATTTGCGATTGATAACCGATTTTAATTTTTTTTATTTCGTAATCGGGGTTTTTGTTCTTGCTTTTCTTTCTTACTTTTATTACAAACAAACTTTGCCTCCGATTTCTGCGTGGTTAAGGATCACATTGATTTTACTGAGGTTCACAGTTCTTGTATTTATCTTGTTCCTTATTTTTAATCCGAAAATCACTTACGAAACTAAAATTAAAGTAAAGCCAAAAATCGCTTGTTTTTTCGATAATTCTTCTTCCCTTGTTACGTTTGATAGTTCAAATACTGCACAATCAATTTTTCAATTTACTAATGATTTACAGAAAAATGCAGATGTCCAATTTTCTTATTATTCATTTAGCGACTCGGTAAAAAAAATTAAAGATGTTAGCACTTCCCTTTCCTTTACGGGGAAACGAACAAACTTAAATAATGCAATAAAAAAAATAATTTCGATTGAAGATAGCATTTCCGCAGTGATCTTAGTTACAGATGGAATTATTACCGAAGGCGAAAATCCAATTCCAAAATTAAAAGAGCTTACAATTCCGGTTCACATTTTGGCTGTTGGCAAGCAAAAAAAATATCCTGACGTTGAAATAAAGAAAATTTCGTTACCGGCATTTGCTTACAAAAATTATAAAACGCCCGTTACTGTTACTATTTATGCAAATCAAAATGTAAAAAGCGAAACTGTTACGACACTCAATTTTACACTTAACGGAAAACCTTACGGAAGAAAAAAAATTAAACTTAATCCCGGAAGTGTAATAAAAACAAGCTTTGATTTCATTCCCCAGAAAACCGGCAAAATTATTTTATCATTCAAAATACCGCCACAAAAAAACGAAAAGAATAAAATCAACAATATTAAAAGTGCTACTACCGAAGTTCTTGAAAAGAAAAAAAATATTTTAATCGTAACCGATTCGCCAATTTACGATGTTACTTTTTTACGTCAAGCTTTACTTTCCGATACAAATTTCACTGTTTCCAAATTGCTGATTTTCCCAAATTCAAAAATACCGGCATTAAATATCGTAAAAGAAAAAATCAAAAAATCCAATGCAATCTTTTTTGTTTCTTATCCCACGAAGAACACAAACACAAAAATTTTCAATCTGTTAAGAAAAACCGTAAGTGAAGGAAAGCCTTATTTTTACGAGTTTTCGGCAACGACCGATATAAAAAATTTCGAGAAACTAACGGGACTTAAACTTTTAAGTCCACGTAATAAAATTCAGTTTGTTTCTGCACAACCAGTAATAACCGATAAATCCGCACCATTCTGGGAAGACATTCAAAACACTAATGAAATTATTAGAAACCTCCCACCGGTAAGTGTTGCTTTTATTAATCAATCGTTTCCTCGTTATTATAAAACACTTCTTACTTCCCAAATAAACGGTGCGATTACAAGCTCTTCAATTGCCATTTACGGAACAACAGAAAATTCCTCATCGGTTATTTTTTTTGCTACAGATTTATGGAAATGGAAATTGCAAAATCCCCTTCCTGCAAGTTTTGATAAATTCTTTGTCAATATTGCTCAATGGCTTACAAACAACAAAAAAGAAAAATTGTTTTTTGTTTCAACCGATAAGAAACAATATTCACAACTCGAAAAAATTCGAATTACAGCACGCTTGTACGATGAGCTCCTTAAACCGGTAACCAATGCAAATGTAAAATTTACCATTACAAACGGCTCATTTCGTAAAGAGGTTTTTCCAACGATAAATAACTTAAATGAATACGAAAGCGAAATTTCAACTCTTACACCAGGACAATACAGAATTACGGCAGAAAGCAATTTTAATGGAAAACACTTTACGGCAACTACTTTTATTTCAGTTACATCCGTTGATGTTGAAAAAGCAACAGCCGGTAGGAATAATTACTTGTTACATAAAATAGCAACTGAAACAAGCGGCAAAGTTTTTGAGATTACCAATTCAAAATCTTTAATTGAAAATATCCTAAAAGCAAAGAAAAAATTCAAAAGAAAAAAGAATATTTTTATCTTTTTTCCGTTACAAAAAATTTTATTTTTTATTATTTTGTTGTTATCGATTGAATGGCTTTTAAGAAAGCTAAAAGGTTTACTATAATAACAAGGAGTTAAAATGCCTTTACTAAATTGGGATGAACAATATATGGTCGGCATAAAAAAAATTGACAAGCAACATACCGACATCGTGAATATTATAAACAAACTCTATGAATTGCTTGATTCCAACGATAACAACACAATAATTAAATTATTAGAAAAACTAAATGATACCGTCAAAAAACATTTTGAAACTGAAAATAAATTGATGACCAAACACAAAATTTTTAATTACTTTTCTCACAAAGCTCAACACGATAGATTGGAAAGAATTCTGGAAAAAAATCTTGACGATGCAAAAGCCGGAACTTTTGAGTTAAACAAAGAATTTGTCCTTTTAATGCGTGATTGGATGGTTAACCATCATCGTTTCCACGATAAAAAAATGGGGGAAGAATTAAAGGGAAAAGGAGTAAAATAAGGGCTTTCATCTTTACTTTATTTTTTGATTTTTTTCTACCACGCAAATGTGTTAATTGTTCGCGTAAACTCAATCCAAACGAAAATGTTCTATGTTCAAAATGCTCCTCTAAATTAATACCGACTGAAAACGATTTTTTATTATCAGAATACAACAGAAAATTTGCAGAAGAAAAATATGTTGATGAATTTTTCTCGCCTTTCATTTTCGAAGAAGAAAACCCAATCCGCAGTATCATTCACGATTTAAAATACAACAATAATTTTCGAGCAGGAATATTTTTAGGCAAAAAAATTGCAGAAAGATTTTTAAACGAAATTGTCAGTGCAAAGTATGATTTTATAATTCCTGTTCCACTTCATCCACTAAAAAAAGCCGAACGAGGATATAATCAATCTTACTACATCGCAAAGGGTATCTCCCAAATTACTAAAATCAAAATCGGGAATAATATTGTAAAGCGTAAACGATACACTTCAACGCAAACAAAACTTTCGGCAATTGAGCGAAAAGAAAATATCAGAAATGCCTTTACAATTAAAAAGATTGATAAAATTAGAGGTAAAAAAATAATTTTAGTTGATGATGTAACAACTACCGGTGCAACAGTTACAGAGGTTGCGAAAAAATTAAAAAAAATCGGTGTTTCTGAAATTCTTTTACTAACAGCCGCAATTCCGAAAATTGAAATAAAATAATTCCCGAAATAAGGTAACACAATGTAAGATTAAAGTTACAAGTTAATATCAATCGGTTCAAATGCTTCTTTTTTCATCCAGCCTTTTTTACCATCGGCAAGTTTAATGTTTACCCAATCGCCAACTTTATCTTCTATTTGAATTTTTGTGCCTTCGTGAATTACAAATCGTGCTTTTGCGTTTTCGTCGGGACTTACTCGCACTGTAACCTCTTTTGCTAAAACAATTCCATATTTCTCATTTTTCATTTGCTGATTTTTGCCGTAAAGCAAAAAGCCGAAGAACAATAACAAAACCAAGACAACAGAACCAAAAGTAAATCCGTTTTTCTTTACCGAAGGTGTTTTGCCGTAACGGAACAAAAAGAGAAATAAAAGGAAGAGAACAAACAAAACAACAACAGAGTAAACAAGAAAATCGATTGAGAACAATTGAAGTAATGCATCCTTCCATTTGGTAAGGAAAAATTTGGGAACGGGATTAATTTTATCAACAATTCTTGCATTTGCAATTTTCAAATTGTATTTAACATCTTCGTTCGAAGGATCGAGCAACAATGCACGTTCGTAATTCAGTATTGCTTTTCCTACTGCACCAATTTTGTAATACGCATTCCCGAGATTGTAAAACAATTCGGGTGAAGCGTAACCTTCGTTAATTATTTTTTCGTATTTCTCAATTGCCTTTTCGTAATTTTTATTTTGATAAGCAGAATTGCCGGAGGCAAAAAGGCTATCGACTAAAACATTTTGCGAATAAATATTCAGTGTAAAGGCAAAAAAGAGAACTGCAATAAATTTATTTACTTTTGCCGAAAGAATTCCGTTAATCATTTCTTCGCCTTGCTAATTTGATTATTTAATTTAACAATAAGTTGAACGGTATTTTCATACAAATCCTTAGATGATTGTAAATCGAGCGAACTTGGTGCAAAGCGTGCAAACTCGCTTTTTTCGTATGTTTCCTTAACTTGGTCAATCAGCGATTTATCAACGCCGTATTTTTCAAGGGTTGCAACGGCTTTATCCAACGAAAATTCCGATTTGGGAATTTTTAATTTTGTTTCCAAAAAAGAAGAAAGAGCAAAGGAAAGATTGCTGTAAAACTCGGGCAATTTATTTTGGTCGAGATATTTTTTCGCTTCTTTTAAACGTTTGCGTGCTTCTTTTTCATTGCGCTTCATTTTCACAAGTTCAGTGTTCGAAGAAATTTTTTGTTTTCTTTCCTCAACAAAAACGGCAATAAGGAAAACCACAAATACTATTGGAAACGAATAATAAAACCAAATCGGAATTCCATTCCGTGCGGAAATTCTTTTCAGTTCTATCTTTCCCGTTTTAATGTAGCGAATATCTTTGCTTAAAAGTTGAATCTCTTCTTTCGAAAAACCGCCGGTTTGGGCTTGCCCTGCGTAAGCTTCCTTGCCGCGTTCAATTGTTAAATCGAAAGGACCGAATGTTTTGCGAACGTATTGTTTTTTATTCAAATCGAAATAGACAAATGAAATTGCATCGATTTTTCGATTACCGGAAATTCTCGGAACAATTAGATATTCTGCAGATTTAGTGCCGCTTACGTAACCTTGTGTTTTAACATTTTCGGTAATTTTAGGATCATAAACTTCAAAGCCTTCGGGAATTTTCGGCTCGGGCAATTGAGCAAGTTCAATATTTCCCTTCCCTTTCAAAACCATTTTAAGTGTAATCGGTTCATTTACTTTCGCCTTGTGTTTATCGATACTAACGCTAAAATTAAATGCACCGACCGCACCGCTGAAATCGGATGGAACAGGTTGTGGAAGAGGTTTTACGTTAATTGTTACAGTGTTCGAAGCAATGTCGCGTTCAACGGTTTCGCGTTGAGTAAAAAACGGGTCGTTGAAAAAGTCATCAAAAATATCACCGTGCGAACGACGGCGTTGCACAATTACGGGAACAGTAAGCACGAACGGTTCTATTTTAAGTTTGCCCGTCTTTCGCGGGAAAAGTGCAACTTTTTTTATTTCGGCAACACGGTATCGTTTCCCTTTATACATTTCGTAATGAAACATAATATTGCTCGGCATATCCAGATCCTTCGTCCAAAAACCTTGATACGAAGGAAGCTTGGAAATTTGTGGCGAAGAAATACTCAATCGCGTATATAATTTGTAAGTAAGAATTACTTGCTCATCTTTGTAAACATTTCTTTTATCGGGAACTGCACGGATAAATACATTTTGGCTTATCTGATCGCCTTTATTTTCGGGCTTTCCGTTGCGACCGGAATTTGCACTCGGATTCGTATTGTATTTTACAACATTGATTTTAAGAGGCCGTGTTTCGTAACGTTTCCCTTTGTAAAAAAGAGAAGCTTTGCCAATTGTGTATCTTCCCGGACGAATTGCTTTTAATACATAAGAGTAAGTTCTAATCGAGTTGATTTTTCCGTTAATTATTTGAATGCTTGTCGATTGATTAGGTCCGCTTAAAATAGCAAAACCTTTAAATGACGGCTGTCTGAAATCGCGAACGGAATTTGGCTCGCCACCGGAGAAGGTAAACGTAACCTCAAAACTTTCGCCTTGTTGCACGGTTGTTTTATCGGCAGAAGCAGTAAAATCTTGTGAGCGTGCAACAAAAGAAATGCTTAATAAAAAAAGTAAAACAAATTTTAATATAGCCGAATTATGTTTTGTTTCTCTATTCATCGAACTTCCGTTTAGTCAGATTTGGAATTACAAAAATACAATTTCTTACCAATCTTTTTCCGTTCTTACCGGTTTTCCTTTTTGTTTGCGTAATTTCTTTTGTAATTTCTTCTCGTTGTTTTTAAGTGCTGCCAAAATTCTTTCGGCATCTTTTTTATTTATTTCTTCTTTCTTTTTCCGTTGTTGTTGTTGCTGCTGTTGTTGTTGCTGCTGTTGTTTTTGTTGTTGCTGTTGTTTTTTATTTTGATTTTGTTGTTTGTTCTGTTGATTCTTGTTTTGTTGTTTGTTTTTCTTCTTATCGTTTTTGTTTTTGTCGTTTTTATTCTTATTGTTTTTGTTTTTTTGATTTTTATTCTTCTTGTTCTGCTTATTCTTTTTATTCTGCTTCTGTTGTTGTTTTTTCTTTTTCAATGCGTAAGAAAGATTATACTTTGCATCCATATCTTTCGGATTTTGCTTTAACGATTCGATATACGCACTAATTGCTTGGTTTAGCGAATCGCTTTTAAGAAAAGTATTCCCGATGTTGTAAAATATATCGGATTTTTTGTCCTTGTTTTTTTCACCCGAAAGTTGCAAAGCGATTTTATATTCCTTTAATGCTTCGGCAAATTTCTTTTGTTTGTAATAAGTGTTTGCCAAATCGTAATGTGCTTCGAAGGATTTGAAATCTTTATCCAAAGCTTTCTTAAATAAAATTTCCGCTTGTTGGTAATTACCTTTTTTATATTCTTTCGCACCGTTGTTAATTAACGAACGAACACTTTGAGAGAATATCGCCGAAGCAAGCAATATGTAGAGTAAAACCGTCTTCAAAGATTTTCTCCTTCGGTTTCGATTTTACGAATGAATTTAAATTTGTTGCGTGTAATAAAAAATTCCACAATCAATAAAATCAATGCAGGCAATAGTGCAATGTAAAACCGGTCTTCGAAATCGGTGATTTTTTTCGAGCCAAACTCGGTTTTCTGCAAATGTGCCAAATCCTTGTAAATTTCTTCAAGTTCATTCATATCGGAACGACCGAAATAATATTTCCCGTTACCTTTTTCGGCAATCATTTCGAGTGTTGGAATATCAAGTTTTGTTAAAACAATTTTTCCGTATCTATCTTTTTTGTAGCCTATTTTTCTGCCCGTTTTATCGTAAAGCGGAATAGGAACACCTTCCGGCGAGCCGAGTCCAATTGTGTAAATCGAAACACCTTTCTCGTTTGCTTCTTTCAATGCACCTTCAATATCGCCCTGATGATTTTCGCCATCAGTAATTAAAACAATTGCCTTTTTTGTGTTTGTATCTTTCTTAAAAGAACGCAACGCCAATTTTATTGCATCTCCGATATCCGTTCCTTGTTGCGGAACAGAATCAAAATCAACAGCTGAAAGAAACATATTCGCTGCCGAGTAATCGGTTGTAAGCGGAAATTGAACATACGCTCTGCCGGCAAATACAATTAAGCCGATTCTATCGCCGTGTAATTTTCTAATCAAGCTGCGAATATCGTGCTTTGCTTTAGCCAAACGATTTGGCTTAATATCTTCGGCTTGCATACTGCGGGAAACATCGAGCAAAATGTAAACATCAATTCCAACTTGTTTTACTTCTTCTACCCTCGTCCCGATTTGCGGATTAGCAATTGCCACAACAAACAACGCAAATGCGGTAAGTAATAAACTTGATTTAATTATGTATTTCAAACGGCTTTTATACGGTGCAAGTAAAGAATGCAAATTTTTTTCAGCGAATTTATTTAGTGCTTTGTTCCGTTCCAAATAATCGTAAATCATAATTCCGGCAAGCGGAATTAAGAGAAAAAGCAAATACAAATATTCGCTATGTGCAAATCTTAACGCATTCATTACGGATTTGTCCTTAAATACAAATGGCGTAACAATAACTCGATAAACAATAAAATAAGTCCAATCGATGCAAACGAATAAAATTTTTCGTGTGCGTGTCTGTACGAAGTTACTTCTATTTTCGATTTTTCGAGTTTGTCGATTTCTCTGTAAATCTCTTCCAATTTTCTATTGCCGGTTGCACGGAAATATTTTCCACCGGTTATTGATGCAATTTCTTTAAGTGTTGCTTCATCAATTTCCACGGGAACGTTTTGATATTGAATACCAAACGGCGTTTGAACCGGATAAGGTGCAGTGCCGTGTGTTCCCAAGCCGATTGTGTAAATTCTTATTCCGAATTTTTTTGCAATTTGTGC
>CAYZGB010000002.1:28645-56237 GCA_964477915.1 uncultured Melioribacter sp.
ACAAGACCAATTCTATCGCTTTTGCGTCCCGAAATGAATTTATCAATTACATTTTTCGCGGCTTCCAAACGGTTCGGTTTAAAATCTTCCGCAAGCATACTGCCGGAAATATCGAGTAACATTACAATGTCAATTCCTTCAGTTGAAATATTTTCGCCCGTAGTAAAACTTTGCGGACGAGCAAGTGCAAATAAGAAAAATGCTACAGAGAAAAATCGCAAAACAAACGGAACGTGAATCATTCGCTCTCGTAAAGTCGGCTTTAACTTGTTAAAAATAAATGAGAGCTGCGAATAGTGAATTTCGGGTAGAACGGATTTGTGTTTAAAATAATAATAAACCGCCATCGCCAATAAAATCAATGGCGAAATCCACAGCACAACCGGATATGCAAACGAAATATCACTGAACATCGTTTGCCTTCTCCGAATTTTCTTCCGCTTGTTTTGTTAAGTCAATAATTTTATAAGCGTATTTCATCATCTCTGCATTTACTTTAGGCATCGGTTGAAATTTTGCAAACTTAACCATATCCGCATCTTCCAAAAACTTTCGTGTAATTTCCCAAGCCTCGTCGGTTACGGAATATTTCCTCAATTCGTCCAAAGTTTCGGCACTTGTCATTTCAAGCGAATTAAAGCCGAACCGGTTTTCAAAATATTCTCTAATAATTTCCGTTAGTTTCGAATGGTATTCTTTTATTTTGCCTTGCTGCCACAAACGTTCGTTTTCCAATTCCATTAATTTTTTATAAGCAATTTTATGAGGCGGTAAAATCACCTTAATTTTTTCGAGTTGTGATTCTTCATTTTTATTTTTGAAGAATTTTTTATAAACGAAATATGCCAAAGCAAGTAAAATCAGTATTCCGAGAATAATTAGAAGAAGTTGTAACCAATCGTAAGGAATTGTTAAAATATCTTTTACATCTTTGATATCTTTTTTCGGATCTGTTTTAACTTTGCTTACAAATAGTTTCACTTTATTTGTAAATAGCGTGTCGATTTTTCTTTTCGATTTTTCCCTAATAATTACGGGCACTTCGGGAATTGTAACATCAAGCGAATCGTATCCGGCAAGTGTGTAATCAAAAATGATTTTCTTATTACCATTATTTAATTTGATTTCGCTTTGGTTTTGCTTTAATAAAACCAAGTCTTTCAGACTATCTTTAACGGTTGGGACAAATGCCTCGCTGCTATCGGGAACTTCCACGCTTATTTTGTAATGAATAAAATCGCCAATTAAATATTCAAGCGAATCGGTAGTTGCTTTTACGGTATAGGTTTGAGCATAAGAGTTAAAACCCAATAAAATCAGTATTAAAATCAATATGTGTTTACGTCCGATCAAAGTTTAGCCTTGCGTTTATTGAAAAATTCAACTAACGGTTTAATGTAAGATGAACCGGTTTGAATTTTAATTAAATCTATACCGCTTAATTTGAATAATTGTTCTGTTGCTACGTTTCGTTTTTTAATTTCGTTAATGAAAAAATCTCGCACGCTTTTACTACTTAAATCAACGTAACGTATTTCACCGCTTTCCAAATCCTTGAATTTAGTTAACCCAATTGCAGGCAAATCTTTTTCTCTTCTATCTTCAACTAAAACACCGATAAAATCGTGCTTTCGTGCAACTATTTTTAGGATTTTTTCGTAACCGCTATCGAGAAAATCGGAAATCAAAAATGCGATGCTTCGTTTTTTTACACCGCCGTTAAAATATTCCAAAGCACCGGTAATGTCCGTTCCTTTTCCTTCCGGCTGAAAATAAAGGACTTCGCGAATAATGCGAAGAATATGCGAACGTCCTTTCCGCGGTGGAACAAATCGTTCGATTTTATCTGTAAACAAAATCAATCCGACTTTGTCATTGTTTTTCATTGCGGAAAAAGCAAGAATTGCGGTAAGTTCGGCGGCAATCTCTTGCTTTGTTTTATCAAGGCTTGCAAAACCAAGCGAACCGCTCATATCCACCAAAAGCATTACGGTAAGTTCGCGTTCTTCTTCAAATACTTTAATGTAAGGATGACCGAAGCGAGCCGTAACATTCCAATCGATTGTTCGAATATCGTCGCCGGGTTGATATTCACGAACTTCGGCAAATTCCATTCCTCGTCCCTTAAATACGGAATGATATTCGCCAGAAAAAACTTCGTTTACCAACCCGCGGGTTTTTATCTCTATTTGTCGAACTTGTTTAAGAAGTTCTTTCGTTTTCACTTTTCTCTACCTATTAAGGAACTTCAATGTTATTCAAAATTTCGGAAATAATATTTTCGGAAGTAATTTCCTCTGCCTCCGCTTCGTAAGTTACCGCAATACGATGACGCAAAATATCATACGCAATCGAACGAACATCTTCGGGAATTACATAACCTCTTCCGCGAATAAATGCCATTGCTCTTGCTCCAAGTGCCAAACTTATCGAAGCACGAGGCGAAGCACCATAGGCAATTAAATCTTCCAACGAAGCGAGATTATATTCTTTCGGTTCTCTTGTTGCAAAAACAATATCCAAAATGTAGCGTTCTATTTTTTCGTCCGTGTAAATTGTTTGAACAAGTTTACGTGCATTTAGAATCTCTTCGGTTTTAACTACCGGATTTATTTGGCTACTTAAATCGCCCGATAGATTTGCACGCATAATTTGAAGTTCTTCTTCCTTTTGCGGATAGGTAATTTTTACCTTCAACATAAAACGGTCAACTTGTGCTTCGGGCAAAGGATAGGTTCCTTCCTGCTCAATCGGGTTTTGCGTTGCAAGCACAAGGAACGGTTCTTCAAGGCGGAAAGTGTTATCGCCAATTGTTACTTGGCGTTCCTGCATCGCTTCCAAAAGTGCGGATTGAACTTTCGCAGGGGCGCGGTTGATTTCGTCTGCCAGAATAAAGTTAGCGAATATCGGTCCTTTTTTAATTGTGAAATTTCCGTCCTTTTGGTTATAAATTAAGGTACCAACAACATCGGCAGGAAGTAAATCGGGTGTAAACTGAATGCGTTGAAATTTAGCATCCATTGCTTTTGCAAGTGATTTAATCGCAAGCGTTTTGGCAAGTCCGGGCACACCTTCAAGTAAAACGTGTCCGTTTGCAAGCAAACCGACAACCAATTTTTCCACCATATTTTTTTGCCCTACAATCGCCTTGCCAATTTCGCTGAATAGCAAATTAATAAATTGACTTTCCCTACGGATTTTTTCATTGAGTTCGGTAATTTCCAAGGCTTTACTCCTTCTTTTTGAAAAACAATTGAATTTTACAAAACGCTCGATATTATGTTCCGAGCATTCCGCAAAAATACCGATTTATCGTTAAACGGGGGAATTTGTTTTTTTAAAGTTCTTGGTGCTTCGTGCTTCGCCCATTGTAAATTCCAAATTATAAATTCATCTTCGGGAAAACAAAAATCCAAGAACTAGGGACAGCGGCTGGGAAAAGATTTCTCTACAAACGAATTAGTCGTTTTCGTCGAAAAAGAAGCCGGACTTACTTAAAACTTTAATAGACATTTTTTCTGTGAGCAACTTTTAAAACGTGAATTTCTTTATTCATCCAATCAACATCAAATAAAACTCTGTAATTTCCAATTTTAAGTCGATAATCTGCAATAGGATGATTTTTTAGATGTTTTATTTGTGTTAAATCTGGAAAGTATTGTAATGAAGTAATTCCCTCTTTTATTTTAGGCAAATTTTGAGGTGCAATTTTTTTAAGATCTTTTAGTACACTTTTAGCATAAAGAATTTTAAACATCTAGCTTATTCCATATTTCATCGTGGGATAAAATTTTACCCGTAGAAATTTCTTTTCTTCTTCTTGAAATTTCTTTTTTCAAATTATTGTACTTTTTTTGCTCTAATAAAAGTTTTAAAAAATATTTTACTTTTTCTTTGTCTTGTTTGTCTAATTTTTCTATCAATAATAATTCATCAATATTTTCCATAGTTGCACCTTTCATTTAATTCTTTTTTTTATAATGTTAAAGAAATTTTTTTGCAATGTCAAACAAAATGGAATTGTACGTAATGTGATGTTTATTGATAATCTTTTTAGTTTTTTTTACGTAATACTTTCGGTTTATTAATGAAACACCAATAAAAATTTATTCTGTAGTAACGAGGCATATTAATACGGATTTATTTTTTTAGTCTTTTGTTCTTGCTATTCGCCTGTTGTAAATTCCAAATTATAAATTCGAAATTGTCATTGGAGGCTTTTAATAGAACACGGATAACAATTTACCCCGTGACGACGGGGCAGATTTATAGGATTTACACGGATTTTTTGCGTGAACCTATTTTAGGACAAGACGTAATTTCGAATTCGAAATTGACATTTCGAACCCCTTTGAAAAAGGGGTGAGAAATCTTAAAAGGCTGCAGAGGAAGCAAACTAAATTTATCACAATGTAATTTCTTGCCAGCCGACTTTGTCGGTTTCCAAGCGAAATAATCATTGAATATAGCTCGAAACAAAATTCTGAAAACGTTTTGTGGTTTTAATTAAATCTAAAATGCTTATTTTTCGTTTTCCAATAAATTTGTTCAGGTTACAATGCGAAAGATTTTTTTATTTATTTTGATTGGATTTTTAATTAGCTCTTGCTCGAAAAAAGTAGATACAGCACTTTTTACACCGGAAGAATATTTTAATTATGCTAAAAGTCTTTACGACGATGAAGATTACGTTGATGCAATCTCGGAATTTCAAGCAATTATGCTTAAATATCCTGGTAGTGCTGTTAATGACGATGCTCAATTTTATTTGGGAATGAGTTACTACAACGAAGAGCAATATATTCTTGCCGCTTACGAGTTCAGTAAATTAATTCGTGAAATCCCCGGAAGTCCCTTTGTTTCCGAAGCACAATTTATGTTGGCTGATTCGTATTATCAACTTTCACCTGATTACAGACTTGACCAAGCTTACACGGAAAAAGCAATTAAGGAATTTCAAGCTTACATCGATTTTTTCCCTACAAGTCCCAAAGTTAAAGAAGCGGAAACGAAAATTGATGAACTCCACGAAAAACTTGCTCACAAGGAATTTTCGATTGCGGAACTTTACGTTAAAATGGATTATTACTACGCAGCAATTGAATACTATACTGAAGTAATTGATAAATATTACGATACTGAATACGCGCCGCAAGCATTAGTCGGAAGGATGAAAACATATTTGCGATTGCGGGATTTGGAAAACGCAAAAAAAGATATTCGGACTTTTCTTAATCGCTATCCCGATAGAAAAGAAGAATTGAAAGAAGTAAAAGATTTAATGAAAAAGAAATTTCCGAAAGAGGATTTCAATGAAAATTACTAAGCGTGTCAGCGATTCGAAAGTTGTAATGACGGAACTTGTTTTGCCTCATCACACAAATCAATTGGGCAATTTGCTTGGTGGCCAGCTTATGCACTGGATTGATATTTGTGCAGCAATGGCTGCGGCAAAACATTCGCAACGTGTTTGTGTTACCAAATCCGTTGATTTTATTGATTTCAAATATCCCCATAAATTAGGCGATGTTGTAACACTCGTAGCAACCGTCAATCGTGTTTTCAATACCTCGATGGAAGTGGGCGTGCAAGTTTATCGCGAATCAATAAAAGAAGGCATTAAACAATTAAGCAACGTCGCTTACCTTACATTTGTTAGTGTAGATGACAATGGCAAACCGGTTAAATCTTTCGAAATCATCCCCGAAACCGAGGAGGAAATTAAACGTTATGAAGAAGCACTTTTACGGAGGGAAGAACGCTTACGAAAGAATAGCCGGTAAAATTTTTCTTTTCCTCTGTTTAATTACATTTTCCATTTTTCCGCAATCGGAATTTGAAAAATCCGATTATCCTTTGTTTTCTGTTGAACGTTACAACACATCATTCAACAACAATAAAATTGCAGTATTTAACATTGATAACGAACCTCCTTACGATTTAATCTTTTACGATAACGGAAGAAACGAATTTACTTATCATTCATTTGCACATTTGAACAAAGCAAAAAGAAAATTTTTCTTCTTCCCTATTGATGAAATTAAACTTATTAAGCCGGCAAAAAAGAACGATGAAAGATTTTACATATTCACTTCACGAACAAAAAACGTAGTCGGTCTTGCTTCTTTTACTAAATACGGGACTTTGCGGTTATTAAACAAAAGAGTCGTCCCGTCATATCCGAGTAAAATTCTTGTCGGAAATTTCCTTGCTATTAAAGCAAAGCGAGCATTGATTTTCGGAGATAATTTTAACGGCGTTTCACTTTTCTCCGTTGATAAATATTCGTTGAAATTCGAGAGCGTGATTAATTCAGGATTTTATTCAGAAGGCGGATTGCTCGATTTGGATGCAGATGGAATGAACGATTTAATACTTTACAATCCAATTTCGATGAGGAGCGAATATTACTTAAATCTCTTGAATAAATTTGAAATCACTTACGCCGATACTTCCGCATACGAAATAAAAAATCTAAAAACCATTGATTTAAACGGCGATAAACTAATCGACTACGCATTTACAAATAGCAAAGGAATTACGGCATATCTAACTCGTTCCAATCCTAAAAATAAAATTGAAATTACAATTCCGGCGAAAGATTGTAAGGATTATGTTTTTTCCGATTTTACATTCGATTACAAAAAGGATTTGCTTTACACAGATAATCACGGCAATCTTTTTTATTCGATTAGAAAAAATGAGAAAGAATTTTCCGTCCCGTGGTTTTTGCGTAATGTTTACAAAGCTTCTGCAATTTCGAGTGTTTGGAATAAAGACAGACGCGAAATTATTGTTTTATCAAAGAAAGGATTTTTCGAAAAATATTCTCCGGTAAATTCAATTGATACAACATTATCATTGTTACTACCCGATATTAAACGTTCGTTAAATCCAATTATCGATTACAGTAAGAATCAGTTAAAAATTTTCTGGCTATCGGATTCTTTCCCGCTTGTTTATTCACTGAAAATTAAATCGAATAGATTTATAAAAGAAAAACAAGTACTTCCCTTTACACCACAAAAATTGTTAGTTACAAATGTTAGTAAATATTTACTAACAGAAAATGATTCTACCTTTACAATTAGAAGTGCTAACCCGGTTGGTGAAAAAATCGCTTTGTTACCAAAGAATAAATTTATTTTGAATGACAACATTTTCATTAACATTTCCGATTCAACGATTTACATACCGCCCGATACTTTGCGTGCCGGATTTTCATTTGACAGTCTAATTTCATTTACAAATAAGAATTTTGTTTTCGCGAAAAAGAACAATATTTTATTTGCCAAAAGAATCGCTAATGATTCGCTTATCATTACTGAAAATAGAGAGGTTGCGGATAATGTAAATATTTACCCGCTTTATTCGAAGGACAAAAACGACATTGTTATAATTTCGAATGATAAATTTTCAATTTCGAATATCGATACCATTAACACATTTACTACAAATTACAATTTTTCAAATAAAAAAGATTTAGTGATTTTCGAAAAAATTCCAACCTCATTTTTTATTTACGATAAGACAAAAGGCTCTGTTTACAAAACAAGAAAAATTAGAAAAAATTATATTTCGTTCAGCAAAGTGCTGATAAATCATAAACTTAAATCACCCGGCTTTGTTACAATCAAAAGTAAAACGTTTTTAGTTGGCTTCAATGAACGCAAAAAGACAATTGACTTTATTGAGATTAAATGAGAACACACACGATTATTTTAATATTTTTTTTAGTTAAAATTCTATTCGCTCAAAATATAGATTCGGTTTATCAACATTTTATTACCAATGTTAGTAAAACTAACAATGGAATTAACAAATGCGGATTCGGAATAATTTCGACATTAAGAAATAACTACGAGAAACTCACTAACGTTGAGAAAAAAGAACTACACAAGTTTTTGTTTCGCCCGCAGCTTCAAACTTACGTCGATGCAATCAACGGCAAATTCAGAATACATTACGATACCGCCGGAGTAAATGCACCTAATTATTCGATTGACGAATTAGTTTCATCGCTCGATACCGTTTACTCGGTTGAATTTGAAAAAGCAAATTTTCCTCTTCCACCTGCCGATTTTAACAACAACGGCGGAAGCAATGCTTACGACATTTACATTCTCAATTTATCCAATTATTACGGCTATACTACACCGGAAGATGTTATTTCATCGCAAGATTCTACTTATACTTCCTTTATTGAAATTAATTCCGATTTCACCGGCTTTTACACGGAAGGCATTAACGCGGCTAAAGTTACGCTTGCACACGAACTTCATCACGCCGTGCAAATAGGTAATTACAAAATGCGTCTTTCCGATTTGTATTTTTACGAACTTACTTCAACTTCGATGGAGGAATTTGTTTTCCCGTACGTAAATGATTACTTGGAATACACAAGCGAGTTTTTCCGTAATACTTACAAGGCTTTCCCCGATCACAGCGGATACGATTTGGCAATTTGGAATCTTTTTCTTGTTGAAGAATTTGGCTTTCCCATTCTAATTACTCAATGGGAAAATTTAAGAAATATGCGTGCGGCATTTGCAATTAAAAATTCCATTGAAGGCGAAGGTGTTTCTTTCCTCAATGTTTTCAAGGAGTTCGGCAAACGCATATTTTTTACATCTTACCGTACAAGCATTAGAAAATATTTCGACGACGCTGTAAGTTTTCCTATTGCGAAGAATTTACTTACGATAAATTTCCCGCCATCATACACAAAGGAATTTTCACTTCCGCCGTTTTCACTTGCTTTTGTTTCGGCAACTTCGCCGGAGGATTCTATTAATTTTATGATAGCAAACGGAAATCTCGATAATCTTTTCCCAGCACCATATCAATTGACCGATTACGGAGTGGCTTTTTACAATAATTCTACGGAAGGCGAAAATTCGCTTGCGGACAAATATTCATTCGATTTCGCTTCTTCGGATAATTATTCCGCTTACCAAATTTTTATTAACAATGATTTTACTTTTTCAACACAAGGCAAAATCGATTTTGTCTATCCACAACCGTTCGTTGTAAACAAACACAATAAATTATTCATTCCGTTAAAAACCAATTACAGCGAGGTTAAAATCGCTCTCTACTCAACCGATATGTCGCTAGTAAAAGAATTTCGGAAAAATCCAATTACATCAAGCGGATTAATTGAAATTGAAAATAAAGAACTTAATATTCCCACAGGAATTTATATTTTCATAATTTCGCATAATGGAACAATTGAAAAAGGTAAGCTTGCGGTTATTAACAACAAATGAGCAATAGTTTTATTAAGATAAATAACGTTAGCAAAAAATTCGGAAGACGAACGATATTTAAAAACGTTACGTTCTCGTTTGATGATGTTCATCCAACCGGAATTTCGGGACACAACGGTGCCGGTAAATCAACATTGTTAAAAATAATTGCCGGTGTTCTTTCTAAATCAAGCGGTGAGGTTAATTTTTCGATTAACGGTGAAAGAATTTCTCAAGAGAAAGTCTTCGAACAAATTGGTTTTGTTGCACCATACTTGATTTTGTACGGTGAATTTTCCCCGATTGAAAATCTCGCTTTCTTCTCTAAAATTCGTGGTGTTGATTTTAATCAAGAGCGTGCAAATGATTTATTAAAGCGTTTCGGTATTTACAAAAGAAGAAACGATTACCTAAAAGGGTTTTCGTCCGGAATGTTGCAACGAATGAAATTTGTTTTCGCTCTTTATTTTGACCCCGAATTTATATTGCTTGTCGAACGGACTTCAAATTTGGACGACGAAGGGAAACAAACCGTTTACAAAACAATCGAAGAATTGACTTCAACAAAAACAATAATTATTGCCTCCAATGAAAAAAGCGATTTGGAATTGTGTAATAATATTCTTGAACTGGAAAAATTCAAATAGCCAATGAAATCAATAGGAATATTCGATAAGGATTGGAAATCGGAATTACGTAACCGCTACGCAATTAATTCTTTGGCAATGTTTATACTTGTTGCAGTTAGTGTAATTCTTTTTTCTGTTGGCAACGAAGTTTTAGAACCGGACATCGCCGGCGGATTGCTTTGGGTAGTGATTTTCTTTTCGTCAATGTCCGGACTTGCACGTGTTTTCGTTTCTGAAGAAGAACGCGGAACAGTTTTACTTCTACAATTAAATGCAAAACCTTCGACTGTATTTTCGGGCAAATTGCTTTTTAATTTATTACTGGTTTTTCTAATTAACACAACAGTGCTTATCCTTTTTCTTCTGTTATTCGAAAATTTTACATTTCGCAATCCCGCTTTATTTATCACAGCCTTTATTTTAGGTAACTTCGGCATTGCTATTTCCTCAACAATAATTGCCGCAATAATTTCGAAAGCAAACACAAAAGGAACACTTTACCCTGTTCTCGCATTCCCGATTTTACTTCCTTTAATTCTTACGTTAATAGAACTAACCAAATATTCAATTGACGGATTATCGCTTTTGGAGGCTTATGCAGAACTTTCGATTTTAGTAATCTATACCGGAATAATGCTTACTGCATCTTACTTGTTATTTGATTTTATTTGGAAAGAATAAAAGAGGTTATTATGACTATTGAAGAAAAACAAAAAGAATTAATTGACGAATTTTCTCTTTTCCCGGATTGGGAAGATAAATACAAATTAATTATTGATAAAGCAAAAGAAGCTGAACCTTTTCCCGAGGAAGAACGTACAGAGAAAAACAAAATTAAAGGTTGTCAATCGCAAGTTTGGCTTACTGCTAAATATGAAAACGGGAAGGTTAAATTTTGGGCGGATAGCGATTCCGTATTAGTCAAAGGAATTACGGCAATTCTTGTTTATGTTTATTCGGGTCATACTCCTGATGAAATATTAAAAACACCGCCAGCGTTTTTAGAACAAATCGGAATTACACAACATCTTTCTCCTACCCGAAAAAACGGGCTTTCGGCAATGTTAAAGCAAATTCAACTATACGCAGTAGCATTTAAATCACTCGGCAATAATAAATAAAGTCCGGTGCTAAACCGGACTTTTTATCTAAATCACTTGGGAATTCAATTTCAACCGCACAACCTCATTTGCCACAACAAGGGTATTGCGGTATCAAATTATCATTTACTTGTTTAGTAACAATTAATTTTAATCTAACATTATCTTTCTTAATAACGACGAAGTAACACTATTTTTCTCATCTTTTTTCTCTTGTTTCTCTTCTAAAGAGTCGAAACTATCCGTAAAACCGCTATTACCAATATTTTCACTACTTTCCGTTCCGGAATAATAATCGGACAAATTCCCGTCAACAAGAGTTGGTATTTCTTGAACATTACCTATTGTTGGTGAAAGCATTTCGTCATCGAAAAGACTTGCTTGTTTTTCGTCATTAATTTTTTTGATTTTTGTTTCTTTTTCTTTATTAGTTTTTTCTGGTGAGGTAAAGATGTTCTGCGTGTTTTCAGTTTCGAAACCGGTTGCAATTACTGTGTAAGAAACAAAATCCGCCATATCTTCTTTTACAACCCAACCGAAAATAATATCGGCATCTTCACCAACAGCATCGGTAATTACTTTATTTCCTTCTTGAATTTCTTCCATTGATAAATCCGATGAACCTGTGATATTAAGTAATACTTTTTTCGCACCTTTTATACTCATTCCTTCGAGCAATGGTGAAGTAATTGCCATTTGAGCCGCTTCAACCGCTCTGTTTTCACCATTAGCGCTACCACGTCCCATCATTGCTTTACCGGAAAGACTCATAACACGACGGACGTCGGCAAAATCAACATTAATGATACCGCGAATTGTAATAATATCGGCTATTCCTTGTGTTGCTTCCAAAAGTATTTCATTCGGTCTGGCAAATGTATCGGTTGCCGAAGTTGAAGCGGTTAGGTTTTTCAGTAATCTATCGTTAGGAATAACTATCAAACTATCAACATATTTATTTAATTCTGCTATTCCTTCTTTTGCGTTATATTTCCTTTGTTTGCCTTCAAATGAAAAAGGTTCAGTAACCACGGCAACAACAAGTGCTCCAAGTTTTTTTGCTTCTTCTGCAATTACAGGAGCAGCCCCTGTACCAGTTCCGCCACCCTTTCCGGCAGTACTAAATACCATATCGGCATCTTCTATAAGTTCTTGCACTTCTTCACGGTTTTCTTCTATTGCCTTTTTCCCTACTGTTGGATCTGCACCAGCACCAAGCCCACGGGTAATGCCTCTTCCTATTTGTAATTTTTTGTCAGCAAGACTTGCTTCCAAGACTTGAACATCAGTGTTGATTGCAATATACTCAACTCCTTGCAATCCTTTTTTAATCATATAATCTACTGCGTTACAACCTCCGCCTCCTACTCCAATAACTTTTAAATTTGCGGATAATTTTACTTTGTCTCTTTCTTCTGGAGCTAACGTAATTTTGAATCTTGATTCTTTCATAAATCCTCCTTGTTGTGGCTTTTTATTTTATAGTTCTTTAAAAATTTCTTTTACCTTTTCAATAAATTTTTCAAAAGATGAACCTTTTGTTTTTTTCTTTTCGGAATTCCCGACTTGTTCACTGGTAATTCCCGGAATTTCTTTTATCAACCCTAACGCTGTTGCATATTCGGGTCTTAAAATATCGAGTTCGATTTCAGATTTTATATTTTGCGGAATACCTAATTTTGCCGGAAGCCCAAAAACTTCTGCCGCCAATTGATCTATTCCGCGAAGCATTGCCCCGCCGCCTGTAAGCACAATTCCTGCTTTGGCTTTTCTTTTAACTTTCTCGTTTCTTAATTTTCCATCAATAAAGGTGAAAAGCTCTTTCATTAATGCTTCGATAAATTGTGTTAAAATTTCCGCTTGTATTCTTACGTCTTTATTTGCTCCAACTCCTTTTACAAGCAAAGATGAATTTTCTACTATTGCATCTTTGTGTGCATAGCCAAGTTCAATTTTAATTCTTTCGGCTTCTTCTTGCACTATTCCGTAATTATCTTTAATAGCTTTTGTGATTCCATCTCCTCCAACGGCAACAGTCCCAGAATAACGGAGATTTTTACCACTAAAAACCGCTATATCAGTAGTTCCACCGCCAATATCGATTAAAATTGTACCTAAATCTTTTTCGTTTTCATCAAGGACTGAGACACTCGAAGCCATTTGTTGCAAAACCTTTGAGCGCACCGAATACCCCGCAAGATTAACTGCACGTTCAAGATTGGCTATTGCAGCAGATGAAGCCATTATTACATGGTGTAATGATTCTAATTTACGTCCAATTATAGAGATTGGTTTATAGACAATCTTCCCATCAACTCGAAATTCTTCCGGTAATATGTGTAATATCTCCATTTCGCTGGACGAATTAATTTTTTTCACATAATCATTAAGGCGCTGAATATCTTCTTCCGTAACTTCTCCATTTTCTCCGCTTATCGGAATTTGACTTCTGTGGTGAATACTTCTGATATGTTCCCCAGCAATTCCAATGTTTAGCTCTTTAACTTTAACTCCAGCTTCTTCGGATGCTTTCCCAACAGCATCCTTAATCGAATCAGATATTCGTTTAATATTTGCAACCAAACCGTTTCGCATTCCACCTCTCGACGGAACTACACCGGCTCCCTTAATTACAAGGCCATCATCTCTTTTTTCGGCAATAATACAACAAACTTTTGTTGTTCCAATATCTAATCCAGCTATTATATTCCCTTTCATGTCTCGCTTCCCGCATTAAGGTTATTCTTCATCCCCAAAAATATTCTTCCATTAAATCTTAAATCAATGTACTCTATTTCATCAGATACGGAATTATGTTTAATGTATTTCCAGAGTTCATTAAAATCGTATAATTCTTCAATTACATTTTTTAAATTCATCTTTAGTTCATAGTCTGCAAAAGTAAAATAGAGATTAATTTCTCCGTTATTGAGATAATTAACTTCCGAAAGATTATCGTATAATTGTGGATTAATCATTTTGGAAGCTTCCAATAGCTTAAATACTGGTTTTAGTGTTTTATTCTTTTTCACATAATCATATTCTTTAAGCTTACCGGCAAGCGTTTTAACAGTAATCACCGGGTAAAACATTTCCCTACTATATTTCAGAACCGGAAGCACTTCAAAATTCTGTGTTAAAACAAACTCTCTATCTCCAGTAATTAAAATTGCCCAAAAGTCTTTTTCAATTATGCTTACTTCTACCTTTCCATTTCCAACATAAAGGACTTCCGCTCTTTTTACGTAAGGATGTTTTTCCAACCGGCTTTTAATAATCGGCAAAGTCAATTCATCGTATTTCAATTTGTCATTCAATCCAGCATACGAAAAATATTTTTCGTTCGTTAAATGTTTTCCGCCATTAATTTCAATTAATGTAATTTTGTAGGGCTGCTCGTAATCGACCGAAAATGCGATGTAGAAAATCAACCCCAATAAAAATGGGAATAAAATTAATCCCAATATTTTAATGGCTTTATTATTCATTAATTTTTTCTTTGTATTGTTGAATAAATTTTTCACCGTATTTCCAAATATCTCCGGCACCCATTGTTAAAATGATATCATCCTTTTGCACAATATTCATAAGGGTTTCCGGGATTTGTTCTTTGTCTTCAACATAAATTACATTTTTATGTCCGAAATTTTTTGCCGCATCGGCAACCAATTTCCCAGTTACACCTTCAATTGGTTTTTCGCGTGCAGGATAAACATCGGTACAAATAAAAATATCCGAGTTAAGAAATGCTCTACCGAATTCCTTATAAAAATCGCGTGTCCTTGAATAAAGATGTGGTTGAAATACGGCAATCATCCGGCGTTTCCAACCATTGCGGACTGCCGATAGCGAAGCATTTATTTCCGTTGGATGATGAGCGTAATCATCAATAACAAGAATATCGTTGGAATATTTTGTTTCGAAGCGGCGATAAACACCAGTAAACTTTTCGAGTGCATTTTTTATTGTATCAAAATCCAAACCCAATTCTTTTCCAATTACTACGGCAACCAAAGCGTTTTTAACATTGTGCGTACCGGGAATCTGCAATGTAATTTCGCCGAGCTCTTCGCCGAAATAATTTACGGAAAAAGTAGAGTTGTACTCTTTATGTCTTAAATCGTATGCACGAACATCGGCTTGGGGATTAAGTCCGTACGTTATGATTTTTTTATTTATCATCGGAATAATTTCTTGTAACGCCGGTTCATCCAAACACAGAGTAACAAAACCATAAAACGGAACCTTGTTTGCAAACTCAATAAAAGCGCCTTTTAAGTCGTCCAAATCTTTGTAAATATCGAGATGTTCTTTTTCCAATGTAGTTATTGCCGCAATAGTTGGTGTAAGCCGTAAAAATGTTCTATCAAATTCATCGGCTTCAACCACAATATATTCACCGTTTCCAAGTCTTGCATTTGTTCCACCTAATCCGCTTAATTTTCCACCTACGATAATTGTTGGATCAATCCCGCCTTCGGTTAATACAAGTCCAACCATTGATGTGGTTGTTGTTTTGCCGTGTGTTCCCGCAATTCCAATTCCGTATTTCATTCTCATTGTTTCAGCTAAAAGTTCAGCTCTTTTAATTACGGGAATTTTGCGTAACAACGCTTCTTTCACCTCAGGATTTTCTTCATTTACAGCGGAACTGTAAACAAGCACATCGGCTTCGCCAACATTTTCCGCCGAATGCCCTATTACAATTTCAACACCGAGTTCTCTTAATCTTTCGGTAATTTCACTTTCATTCAAATCCGAACCGGTTATCTTAAACCCTTGATTTAATAGGATTTCAGCAAGTCCGCTCATACCTATTCCACCAATTCCAACAAAATGAATTTTATTAATAAATTTTTGCATCATAATTTTCACCTTAACTTTCTGCTAACTTAATTGCTCTTTTTGCTATTATTTCCGTTGCATCGGGATTCGAAAATTGTTTAATATTATTTTCAAGTATTTCAATTCGTTCTCTATTTTCAAGTAACGATATAACTTTATCAAAAATTTCTTCGTTTATTCTGTCATCTTTTATCAGTTCGGCAGCATTGTTTTTTACCAACTCTTCAGCATTTTTATATTGATGATTTTCAGCAACATTTGGAGAAGGAACAAATATTGTAGCCTTGCCAAGAAAAGCAACTTCGGCAATTGTTGTTGCCCCGGCTCGTGCAATTACTAAATCGGCAGCAGAATAGAGCAAGCCCATATCATCAATAAAATCAAATACTTTAACGTTTTCCGAATTATAATTTTCATATTCATCGTAGTATCTTTTGCCGGTTTGCCAAAGCAAATAAATTTCATTTTCAACAAATTTTTGTATGTTGTTTTTTATCGCTTCGTTAATTGATTTTGCACCAAGGCTTCCACCCAAAACAAGTAGCGTTTTCTTTTCCCGTGGAATTCCCAATTTTGCTTTGGCTTCTTCTTTTTCAATTGCCTTAAAACTTGGACGCACTGGATTACCAACAACTTCAACCTTTTCTTCTATTCTAAAATATTTTTTAGATTCTTCGAACGCTGTAAAAATTACGGTAGCCTTTCTATCAAGCAATCTGTTTGTTATTCCCGGATAACTATTCTGTTCCATTAAAATTAATTTCGCTCCCATAAAATCGGCTGCCCACAAAACCGGACCCGATACGTACGCACCAGAACCAACAGCAACACGAGGCTTAAATTTCATTGAAATCAAAACCGATTTAACAACCGAACCTAAAAGCTTGAACGGGAATAATAAATTCCTTGTAATTTCTCCTCGGTGAAAACCTTCAACATTAATATGCTTGAATTGAAAGCCGTACTTGGGAATTGTTTTCCCTTCTATTTTATTTTTGTTTCCAAGGAACAATATTTCCGCTTGAGGTTTTAATTCTTTAATTTTTTCAGCAACAGCAAGTGCCGGGAATAAATGTCCTCCCGTTCCTCCTGCACCAAAAAGAAATTTATATTTATTGAATTCTTGCATTCTTAGTACCTAAAAACAAGCGAAATCCTTTTTTAATAAAATTAACAATGATGTAAGAAATTCTTCCGTCGGTATTTATATTTAGAATAACACCAACCGAAAAAACAAAAACAGTTAATGAACTCCCCCCGTAACTAATAAATGGAAGCGTAATTCCTGTTGTTGGGATAATGCCTAAAACAACAAATATATTTATGATTGCACTGAGAACTATGTTAAACGAAAGCCCGAAAACTACTAAGCCTCCGTATTTATCTTCAATATGTTGCATCGATAATAATGAGAGTAGAAAAAACAAAATATAGAGTGAAGAAACTACAACCGAGCCAATAAAACCCAATTCTTCGCCGAGTATTGCAAAAATAAAATCGGAATAAGCCTCGGGTAAAAACAAATTTGCTTGTTCGCTTTTACCAATTCCTACTCCGGTTAAGCCACCGCTTCCAATGCCTATTAATGCCTCATCTACTTGCTCATTTGGTGCTGACAAATGTTCGGTCTCGTTCATTCCCAACCAGCCGGCAATCCGTGCGTGGGAATGTGGCGTAAACCACATTGCTACCGATATAAAAATTCCACCAACTAAAAGAATTGCAAATAAATGTCTTTTCTTTGCACCGCCAACGTACAATAATACACTTCCGCTAAATCCAATTATTATTGCATTGCTGTAATTAGGTTGAAATGCTGTTAAACCCGAAACTAAAGCAATCCAGACTACTGGAATTAATAATTTTTTGAAATTTTTAATTCTTTCATCTTGCCTTACAATTAAACGCGAGATATGAAAAACGAGTGCAAGTTTTGCAATTTCAGTCGGTTGTATTGATTGTCCCAAAATATTGAACCATCTCGACGCACCATTTTTTGAATTTGTAAAAAGCACTAAAATCAAAAGTAGCAGAATTATAAACATAAAAAAGATGCTGTACTTTTTATAAAATTCATAAGGAATTAATATTCCCGCAGCAAAGACACCGAGAGCAAAGAGTATTACTTTCAACTGATGATAAAAATAATGAGTTAAATTTTTATTATTTATCATTGCAAGACTTGTACTTGCCGAAAAAATTAACACCAAACCTATTCCAGTAAGTATGATTACCGTTGCAAGTAATATTTTATCTAAATTTTTCATTTATAATCCATTTACAATTTCTTTAAATACACGTCCTCGTTCTTCGTAATCCTTAAACATATCAAAGCTTGCACAAGCAGGCGAAAGCAAAACAACATCGCCCTTGTCAGCTTCGGAATAAGCGGATTGAATTGCTTGTGCAAAATCTGAATAAATTTCCGTTTCAATTTTTGATGAAAAGAAATCAAAAACTTTCTTGGCACTTTCGCCAATTGCGTAAATTTTTAAAACATGATTTTCTACTTCATCTAAAATTTCGTTGTAGTCATTTCCTTTATCACGTCCGCCAAGAATTAATCTTACAGGTCTTTCGAAACTACGCAAAGCGTAATATGTTGAAATTGTATTTGTTGCCTTTGAATCGTTTACAAACGTAACGCCGTTTAATTCACGTACAAATTCCAAACGATGTTCAACATTTTCGAACGTGGCAAATGCTTTTGAAATCGTTTCATTATCAATTCCGAGCAATTTAGCAAACGCCGTTACTGCAAGGTAATTCATTAAATTGTGTTCGCCTTTTAGCGAAAGTGAATTAACATCACAAACTTTTTCGGCTTTGCCTGTGATTGAAAAATAAATTTTATCACTCTCGGCAAATGCACCATTTATAAGGCGTTCATTGATCGCAAAACCGAAAACCCTTGATTTTACAGCCGGCAAATTCCTTAAAATATTTTCGTCTTCGGCATTAATTATGAAATAATCATCTTCTGTTTGATTTTTAACAATTTGAAATTTCGAATTAATGTAGTTCTCAAATTTATTGTCGTATCTGTTCAAATGATCTGGTGTAATGTTCAACAGCATTGCAAAATCCGGACAGAAATTTTTTATGCTATCAAGCTGAAAGCTCGAAAGTTCGAGCACCGCAAAATCTTTTTCCGTAAGCGTATCAACAACATCGGAAAAGGCAACACCAATATTTCCGGCGTATTTGTTATTTATTCCAGCTACATTTAGTAAATGAGAAGTTAGCATCGTCGTTGTGGTTTTTCCGTTAGTTCCGGTAACCGCAACAATCTTCGATTTTGCAAACGAATAAGCAAACTCGATTTCCCCAATAATTTCAATACCTTTCTCAATCGCTTTCTTAACTACTTCCGAATACAAAGGCACTCCCGGACTTACAATAATCAAATCGGAATTAAAAATCTTTTCGTGTTTTCCGAATTCGAAATCGATACCAAGTTCATTTAACTCAGTTGCAACATTTTGTAATTGTTCGGGATTTTTAGCATCGCTTACAAACGGGATAAATCCTTTTCGTTTTGCCAATTTTGCTGCTGCAATTCCGCTGCGAGCTGCACCAATTATCCCTATGTTTTTTACGCCTTCGAACATTATCGAACCTTAAACGATGCCATTGAAATAATTAATAAAATTACACCTATGATATAAAACCGCATTACAATCTTCGGCTCTGCCCAGCCTTTTAATTCAAAATGATGATGAATTGGCGCCATCTTAAAAACGCGTTTTCCTTTGCCAAATTTTTTCTTTGTGTATTTGAAATAAAGCCTTTGAATTATGACACTAACCGTTTCAATGAAAAACATTCCGCCGAGAATTGGAATTAACAATTCCTTTTTAATCAAAACACTGATTATTCCGAAAAGACCGCCAAGTGCAAGAGAACCGGTATCTCCCATAAAAATTTCTGCCGGATAAAAATTGTACCACAGAAAACCAAGTCCTGCACCAATAACAGCCGAAATAAAAACCGTAAGTTCACCGGAACCACGTAAATAAAGAATATCGAGATAATCGGCATAAATTGCGTTACCGGAAACGTAAGCCATAATTGCCAAAGCCAACATTACAATTACGCTCAACCCAATTGCCAAGCCGTCAAGTCCGTCCGTTAAATTAACAGCGTTCGATGTTGCTGTTACAATAAATATTACCGCTGGAATGTACAACACGGAATAATCCAAGTTCAGGTTTTTGAAAAACGGAATTGTTGTTAAAGTAGCAAACTGACTAAACTGCGGAAGGAAATAAATTAATGCACCGACAAATAAGCCCGTAATTATTTGGCCTAATAATTTGTAGCGGGCAATCAAACCTTTTTCGTATTTCTTTACAACCTTTAAGTAATCATCAATAAATCCAATTCCGCCGAGAAATAACATTCCGAAAAAGGCAATTAAAATGTAGGGACTTAAAATATCAGCCCATAAAACAACAGGTACGGAAATTGACAAAAGAATAATTATTCCGCCCATTGTTGGCGTGCCGGCTTTTGCGTAATGGCTTTTAGGTCCTTCTTTACGAATTTCTTCGCCAATCTGTGCTTTGCGTAATTTTTCAATTATTTTCGGACCAACGTAAAGTGCAATAAACAATGCTGTTATTGCCGATAAAGCTGATCGAAATGTAATATATCTGAAAAGATTGAAGCCAGGCGGTTCAAATATTTTATTAATATAATCGAATAAATAGTAAAACATTAGTCGTAATCCTCTTTCAATTTTTCAATCACCTTTTCAAAATGCATTCCCCGCGATGCTTTAACCAAAACGCTTGCACCGGTAAAGTCATTTTTATCAATGTATTTCAATAACGATTTCAAATTCGAAAAATGTTTAACGTTCGCTCCCTTAATATTTTCAAGGGTTTTCATATTTTTGCCAAGGAGCAAAACCTCGTCCAGCTTTGCCTTTTTAATTGTTGACGAAAGCGAGCTATGTAATTTTTCAGCATCATTTCCGAGTTCCAACATATCGCCAAGTATTGCAATTTTTTTCTCCGAAGGAAATTCTGCGAAACTTTCTATTGCACTTTTCATCGATTCTGGACTTGCGTTGTACGAATCATCAATTATTGTTAGTCTCGTTAACCTTATTATTTCAAATCTTCCCGAATAAGGTTGAAGATTTTTAATTGCCCGTTTTATTTGAGTATTATTTAACCCTGCAACAAGTGCTATTACTACTGCGTTAATTACATTTTGTAAATTTGCTTTACCGAAAACGTTCGGTTTTATTTGCAATTTTCTTTTTCCGTAAGTGAAATTAATCGTTGGAAAATCTTCGCTATGTTTTTGAGTTTTCTCTATTTTAATTTCAGCATTGTTAGAAAATCCGTACGTAATAACATTCGAAAATTTAGATTTTTGCTTTGCTAAAAGTTTGTCATCAATGTTTAATAAAATTTTACCACCACGTTTTTCGGTAATTTCAAATAGAGAAAGTTTTTCTTTAAGAACACCTCGCTTGTTTTTCAAATATTTCGTATGAGCCGTTCCAATATTAGTAATCAACGAAATATCCGGTTGAGCAATGTTTGCAATGTATTCGATTTCGCCAAAGTGATTTGTTCCAAGTTCAAGAACAAGCACTTCGTCCTTATTTTTTGCACTTAATATAGTAAGCGGAACACCGATGTGGTTGTTATTATTGGCTTCGGTAAAATGTACTTTGAATTTTTCGGAAAGTATTTTTGCGGTAAATTCCTTTGTTGTTGTCTTTCCATTGCTTCCCGTAATTCCGATAACCAAATAATTCATTTTCGCGCGTTTAATTTTAGCAAGCTCACCGTAAGCTTTAATTGTATTGGGAACAGTAACAATCGGAATTTCAACGTCGTCAAAGTCGTTTAATTTTCGCCTTGAAATTATTACTGCACCGGCTCCATTTTCAATTGCTTGACGTACAAAATTATGCCCATCGTGCCTCTTGCCTTTAATAGCAACAAAAATAGCACCTTTGCGAACGTTACGGGAATCTATTGTAACAAACTCAGTAGATTTGTAATCATCAGGATTGTAAATTACACTCCCGTTTAAATTAAATAAATCCTCCAATGTAAATTTTGTCTTACTCATTCAAGTATTTTTCCGCAATTTCTTTATCCGAAAAATGTTTACGAATGCCGTTTATTTCTTGATAATCTTCGTGTCCTTTTCCGGCGATTAATACAACTGTTTTTTCATCAGCTTCGGAAAGTGCCGTTTTTATTGCTTCTTCTCTATCGGGATTTACGTACACACTGTTTTTATTCATTCCCGCAAGAATATCTTGAATAATTTTTTCTGGGTCTTCGGTTCTCGGATTATCGGAAGTAACAAAAACTTTGTCGCTATATTTTTCAGCAACTTTTCCCATCTCGGGACGTTTGGTTTTATCTCTATCGCCGCCTGCACCAAAAACTGTAAAGATTTTTTTCTTGCCGGCAACAATTTTCTTTAACGAAATCAATGCTTGTTCAAGACTTCCCGCGGTGTGCGAATAATCAATAATTACAATTTTTCCATTGCCTTCAATTACTTCAAATCGCCCAGGAACTCTACTTGCTTCTTTAATACCGCGTACAATAACCGGCACGGGAATATTTTGTAGATAAGCAACAATAAAAGCAAGCGTTGCATTGTAGGCATTAAACTCACCAATTAAATTTGTCTCGAGATTTACCTTTTCACCCTTAAAAATCAAGCCGAAACGAGTACCGGATAAATCAAACTCAATATTTTCGATTTGGAAATCGCTTGAATTTTTTTTGCCAAACGATACAACTTTTGCTTTTGTATCGGCAACAATTTTTTCCGAAAATTCATCATCGGCATTTACAATGGCAAAAGCATTTTTTTTGAGCTCATCAAAAAGAATTTTTTTCGCTTCAAAATATTTTTCGCGTGTTTTGTAAAAATCGAGATGATCGGAAGCAAGATTTGTAAACCCGGCAAAATCAAAATCCAATCCGTGAACTCGCTTTAACGAAAGCGAATGCGACGAAACTTCCATAACGCAATGCGTTATTCCTTCATTTAACATCGACGCAAACATTTCGTTTAATTCAAGCGATTCCGGTGTTGTTAATTTTGCTTTTTTCTCACTTTTGCCGGTATGATTTTTTATTGTTCCGATTAATCCGCTTTTAATATTTGCCGTTTCATAAATACTTTTCAAAAGATACGTGGTTGTGGTTTTCCCTTTTGTTCCGGTAATTCCGGTTAATACAAGTTTTCTCGAAGGAAATCCGTAAAAAGCATTTGAAATTTCCGCGAGAGCTTTACGCGTATCTTTAACCAAAATTTTAACAACATTATTGCGTGTGAATATTTCATCGGGAAAATCATTTTTTTCAATTACAATTGCGGGAACTTTCCGTGCAATTACTTCTGGAATAAATTTATGTGCATCTACCCGAAAACCGGTTATTGCAATAAAACAAGTATTTTCCTCCACATCTTGTGAATTAACCGAAATTTTCTGTATTAAAACATCTTCGGGGTTACCCAAAACTTGAATTGCTTCTATATTGTTCAATATGTCGGTTAACCTTACTTTGAACATATAAGCTTTACTTTTGTGTTTTGATTGATTTTAGTTCCCGGTTTAATACTTTGTCTTTTTATTTTTCCGTGACCGCTAAAAACATATTGAATACCCAATGAATTAAGAACCGCAATTGCTTCGCGTTTACTCATTCCTCTTAATTCGGGCATTACTGATTTGTTGAATGTCTGTGTTTTAAATCTTTTTGTATGTGTTCTACGATTATTTACATCCGAAGAAACAAGAATTTTATTTACTTTTGTTCCATTTTTTAAATCGGCGTACAATTTCTCGTACCCTGTTTTTTCTCTTTTTATTTTTGCATCTTCGGGAATAATTTCCGGATGGGACTTAATTATTTCGGAAACTACTTTCTTAAAAATCGGAGCAGCAACAAGTCCACCGGCTTTTGCTTTCTGTGGACGTTCAACCCATATATAACAAACATATTTCGGACTTTCGGCTGGAAAATATCCTACAAAAGATGTGTAATATTCATTTCTCTCATATTTTCCATTTACAAGCACTTCGGCTGTACCGGTTTTTCCACCAACATACATATCTTCAAACCTTGCGGCTTTGGCGGTCCCGTTTTCCACAACTCCAATTAACCAAGTTTTAATAACCGAAGAAGTTTGCGAATTTATTACTTGTCGAATTTCTTCCGGTTCGTTGTTTACAATTGTTTCATCGTTTTTAACTACTTTTTTTACAACAAATGGTGTAAATAAAATTCCGCCGTTTACCAAAGCGGAATAAGCATTAGTAAGTTGAATTCCCGTTACGGAAATGGCATAACCGCGCGAAACCGCAGATTTGTTCATCGTAGTTAATTGCTTTACTGGTAACAATCTTCCTCTTATTTCACCAGGGAGGTCGATTCCCGTTTTAATTCCAAATCCAAAATTTCTCAAATACTTAAAAATTGTTTTTGAATCAATTCTTAGGCTTAATTTTGCCATTCCAATATTACTCGAATGTTCAAGTACTTCTCTTACCGTCAAATTTTCGTATTTATGGGTATCACTGATTCTTCTACCCATAAAAAGGTACGACCCGTTTTCGGTATTAATTCTTTCGTTAGCAGAAACTTTTCCTTCATTTAACAATACCGACATAAATATTGATTTCATTGTCGATCCGGGTTCGTACGCATTTGAAATTGCAATATTTTTTAATGCAGATGTCTTAAACAAGTTGTAATTATTCGGGTCGTAATTTGGAATACTTGCCATTGCAACAATTTCTCCTGTATTCGGATCTTCAATTATTCCAACAGCAGATTTCCCTTTAAAAGTTTTAACACCGTCGCTTAAAACTTTTTCGAGTATTTTTTGAAATGTTAGATCAATAGTTAAATAAACATTTGCTCCTTTTTCCGGCATAATGGAACGTTCTTCGTCAATCGAAACCATACGTCCCATTGCATCACGTTTCATTAAAATAAATCCGGCTTTGCCTTTTAAATATTTATCATATTCCTTTTCAACGCCGGTTACAGCAACGTTATTTCTATTAACAAAGCCAAGGACGTGAGCAGCAACTTCTCCATAAGGATATTTCCGAGGAAATTTTTCATTGAAACTTAATCCTAAAACCACAGAATTAATTATTGGCAAGGCTTTGAATGTCGAAACATTTTTTTCGAGTGTTAAATTCTTCTTTCCCGAATTCATTAAATTATAGTAATAGAGTGAATCCTTATCAAAAAATTTTGCGAGAAAACCGGCAATTCTTTTTTTGTTTTTTTCTTTAAGTTTTGGTGTATATACTTCAAAATCACCAACATTTTTACTATAAGCGAGAACTTCACCGTTGCGATCGTAAATTGTTCCTCGTTCTGCTTTAACTTTAATCGGCTTGTTATGTCTTCTGATTGCTGCTAATTTATATTTATCGTGATTAATTATTTGTACATTGTAAAGTCTTGCTAAAATTATTCCATAAGCACCTAAAACAAAAATAAATATCACAAATGCTCTTGTCTTAATTTTCTTATTCATATTTTCCGTCAATAATTTTCTTCAAATACTGAAGTTCTCTTTTATCAATTACTATTTTTTCATTTACTTGAAGATTAGGAACAAGTCCTAATTTTTCCTTCGATATTTTTTTAATTCTTTCGTATTCAAGCAATTTTTGCTTATGAATTACTAAATCGTCAATTTCACTTTGTAGTGCTTTTATTTCTTTATTTTTTTTTGCTTTTTCTCGGATTTGGCTTTCAATTGTTTTAATATTGTAAACATGAATTAACAAAGCGATAATTAGAATAATTACGTTTATACTTGCAGCAGCTTTAATGCTGATTTGAGCTCCGTTATTAACTTTTTTTTGTTTTTTCTTTTTTGTTTTCATAGTTTTTCGGCTACTCTTAGTTTTGCACTTCTTGCACGAGGATTTCTTTTAATCTCCTCCTCGTTTGGTAAAATTGGCTTTTTTGTTAATATTTTAAGACGCGGTTTTTTATTGCAAGTACAAACCGGGCTTTCCGGCGGACAAATACAATCAAGCTCTTCGTACTTAAAAATTTCCTTAACAATTCTATCTTCAAGCGAGTGGAAAGAAATTACGGTCAAACGTCCACCGGGATTTAACAAATCTACCGCTTTCGATAAAAATTCCCGTAAATCATCAAGTTCGTTATTTACATAAATTCGTAAAGCCTGAAAAACACGCGAAAGACTTTTGGTTAAATATTTTCGTGGTACCGCTTTTTCAACTAAATTACGTAAATCAAACGTTGTTTCGATTTTTTTGGTCTTTCTTTTCTCAACAATCAATTTCGCAATTTTTCTCGCTTTTTTCTCTTCGCCAAATTTGTAAATAATATCAGCGATTTCATTTTCATCAAGTTCGTTAAGAATTTCCGCAGCCGTTTTCCCTTCGCTTCTGTTCATTCTTAAATCAAGAGGCACATCTTTACTGAATGAAAAACCGGCAGTCGCTTCATCAAGCTGAAACGAAGAGACACCCAAATCAGCATAAATTCCGTGAAAACCTTCAATAAATTCAATTTTTGCAATAAGATTAATATTCACAAAACTAGAATGATAAAGCCTAACGCGTTTATCACCGGAAAACCTTTTTTTACAAAAATCGAAAGCGGATTTATCTTTATCCGAGCCAATAAGCAAAGAACGTTCAGATAATCTTTTAAGAAGTTCGTTTGCGTGACCGCCAAAACCGATTGTTCCGTCGAAATATTTTCCGTCTTTTTCTGTAAAAACGTAATCGACGGTTTGTTGTAATAAAACGGGTTTATGCGGAGTTTCCACTTTTACCCATTACCTCGGCGGCAATTTCTTCAAAACTTACTTCACTTTCTTTCAAATACTGATTATATATTTCAGGATTCCAGATTTCTATCTTATTAATTGCACCGAGAATCAACACCTCTTTTTCGATTCCGGCATATTGAATGAGTTTTTTGGGAATTAAAATTCTAGATTGAGAATCGAGATTATCTTCTACAGCTTCTTGTAAAAATAGTCTGATAAACCTCATTTCGCGAGGATCAAATTGGTTAAGTGTATTTAATTTTTGCTCAACAAGATTTTTCCAAAAATCCAAGGGATAAAGATCAATGTATTTCCCTGTTCCTCTTGTTAATACAAAAGTATTATTTGCTTCGGGCTTTAAATATTTGCGTAATTTAGCCGGAATAGCAACTCTGCCTTTGGCATCTACCGAATATTTGTAACTTCCTATAAACATTTTAATTTATTCCCATTCTTCAACACTTTTCCCCACTACTCCCCAAAATAATTTCTTTTTTACCTAAAATCAAGAAAAAAATTGTAAAAAAATCCACAACATACTTAATATAAAAACTTGTAAGATATTGCATTAAAAGAAGTTAGTATTTTGCACTTAAAGTATATTTTTTTTTGATTTAAATGCTCACCAAAAAATTGATGAACAGATAATTTAAATTATTCAAAATAAGTTATGGTTGTCTTTTTTAGAGGAAAATCTTATATTTATGTTAGAGGAAGTAAAAATGAAAATAGATTTATCATTTATACCGGAAGATCACTTAACGAATAAAATCAAAAAATTGCTCGATAAAGAGTTTGAATATCCGTACACGGATGAAGATAAGTTTACACCAAATTTTATTAAGAGTAAAAGAATTAAGTTCGAAGATTTGCCCGATGCCGATATTCGATTGATTAGAAAACAAAATTTTAAAAAACTTGAAAAAGAATTATTGGATTTAGC
>CAYZGB010000003.1:0-49094 GCA_964477915.1 uncultured Melioribacter sp.
AAACAAATGCTAAAATTTCATGGACACAAGTGGAAACCGGTTCTGCGGTAACGTGGAAATATCCAAGCTGTGTTCTAAAAGGCGATAATTCAATCGGAGAATTTTACTCGATTGCGGTTACTAACAATTATCAGCAAGCGGATACCGGAACAAAGATGATTCACATCGGCAAAAACACACGCAGCACAATTGTTTCAAAAGGAATCTCGGCTGGGTTTAGTCAAAACTCTTACCGCGGATTGGTAAAAATAAATAAGAGTGCAGAAGGTGCAAGAAACTTTTCGCAATGCGATTCAATGTTAATGGGCGATAAATGCGGTGCACATACGTTCCCTTACATCGAAGTAGATAACGACACCGCAACTGTTGAACACGAAGCGACCACATCAAAAGTTAGCGAAGAACAAATTTTTTATTTAAACCAACGCGGACTTTCCACGGAAGACGCCGTAAATATGATTGTAAACGGTTTCTGTAAAGAAGTTTTCAGAGAATTACCGATGGAATTTGCAGTTGAAGCTCAAAAACTTTTGGAAATTAGTCTTGAAGGAAGTGTTGGTTAAACAAGATACAAGATAAAAGATAAAAGTAAAAAGATAAAAGAATGACAAATGATAAGTTTTGAATAAGGAGAAAACGGAAATGCTTAAAATTAAAAATTTACACGCAAGTGTCGAAGGAAAAGAAATACTGAAAGGTTTGGATTTTGAAGTAAACAAAGGCGAAGTTCACGCAATAATGGGACCTAACGGTTCCGGCAAAAGCACGCTTGCAAATGTGCTTGCAGGAAATCCGAATTACGAAGTTACCGAAGGCGAAATAATTTTCGAAGGGAAAAATTTGCTCGAACTTCCACCCGAAGATAGAGCAAGAGAAGGTGTTTTTCTTGCATTTCAATATCCGGTTGAAATTCCGGGGATTACAAATTCTACTTTCCTTAAAACCGCAATTGACGAAATACGTAAATATAAAGGAGAAAAAGAACTTACGGCTAAGGAATTCCTTGATATGATTAGGGAAAAAGCCGCTATTCTCGAAATGGATAATTCGTTAATCAGTCGTGCGGTAAACGAAGGATTTTCCGGCGGCGAAAAGAAACGTAACGAAATTTTACAATTGCTGATGTTAAATCCCAAACTTGCAGTTCTTGACGAAACCGACTCGGGACTTGACATTGACGCACTTAAAATCGTTGCAAAAGGCGTAAACACTTACCGCTCGAACGATAACGCCGTAATTTTGGTAACACACTATCAACGCTTACTCGATTACATTGTTCCCGATTTCGTTCACGTTCTTTACAAAGGTAAAATTGTTAAATCGGGTGGAAAAGAATTGGCACTTGAACTCGAAAAGAAAGGTTACGATTGGCTTAAAAACGGCGAAGTTGCATAAGAGAGGAAACTATGAAAAAAGATTTTTCACATAACGAAAGATTTGCGGAACTATATAAAAATTGGGCTTCTGAAAACAACATCACAATAAATCAAGAAGCACTTAATAAATTTAATTCAACGCCCTTCCCTACATTAAAAGACGAAGATTGGCGATTTACCAATGTTGCACCGATTTTAAAACAAGATTTTTCACCAACAAAAATTAACGATACGAAAATCTCAATTGATGATTACGCTTTTTTTGAAGACTCGATTAAAATAGTAATCAACAATGGATTTTACGATAAAACGAATTCGAAAATCGGAGAACTTCCTGAAGGCGTAATTATTAAGGGATTTGCGAACGCAATTAACGGAAACATTGAAATTATTAGTGAATATCTTAATGGCGAAAAAACAAACGAAAATGCATTCGAATTACTTAATAAACTTTTCGCAACGGACGGCGTGTTCATTCAAATTAAGGATAATGTAATTCTCGAACGCCCTGTTGAAGTATTTTTTGTTTCTTCTGCCGATGATAAACCGCTAATGATTTCGCCTCGAAATTTTATTGTGCTTGGTAAAAATTCGGAAGCGAAAATCATTTTCCGCAACATTAATTTATCGGGGAATTTTTTCTTTAATTATTGCAATAATGTCTTGGCCGGAGAAAATTCCAATTTGCAATTTTATGAATTTCGAACAGAGCCAACCGATGCTTATTTTATTGGCTCTACTTACAACGACATTAAAAATTCCGCTGTTTACAATCATTACACATTTGATTTGAATGGAAGACTTATCCGCAATAATTTCCGTGTTGATTTGAACGGCGAAAACATTGAATGCCATTTATACGGATTTTACGTAGGACAAGAAAAAAGACACGTTGATAATCACACTTACATTGCACACAACAAACCGAATTGTTTCAGCAACGAAATTTACAAAGGCATTTTGGACAATGAAGCAAAAGCGGTCTTTGGCGGAAGAATTTACGTTGCGAAAGATTCACAAAAAACAAATGCTTACCAATCGAATAAAACGGTTTTGCTTTCGGATAAAGCTCGGATAGACACAAAACCGCAGTTGGAAATTTACGCAGACGACGTTAAATGTACGCATGGTGCAACGGTCGGGCAATTGGACAAAGAAATGCTCTTTTACATTATTTCCCGCGGAATTCCGAAAGACAAAGCCCGCTCGATGTTAATTAGCGCCTTTGCAGCAGATGTTATTGAAGGTGTAAAAATTCAAGACTTGAAAGAAAAAATAAACGAAATGATTCTCAACGTTTTGGATAAGTAAAGATGTTCGACGTAAATAAAATACGAAACGATTTTCCGATTCTATCCCGTAAAATCAACGGGAAAAATCTTGTTTATTTCGATAACGCCGCAACAACACAAAAGCCGCAAAGTGTAATTAGTAGAATTACCGAATATTACGAAAACGAAAATGCAAACGTTCACCGTGGAGTTTACTATTTAAGTGCCGAAGTGACTCGTTTTTACGAAGAAGCAAGAGAAATAGTTAAAGAATTTTTGAATGCCCGCAGCACCAAAGAAATCCTTTTTACAAAAGGCACAACAGATTCAATTAATCTTGTTGCAAGTTCGCTTTGCAAAAGCGGAATGCTGAACGACGGCGACGAAATAATTATTTCCGAAGCGGAACATCACGCAAACATAGTTCCTTGGCAATTGTGCGGTAAAAAATTAATTCTAAAACCAATTCCCGTTAATGAAAACGGTGTTCTCGAAATAGAAAAATTGCCCTTGTTAATAACCGAAAAAACGAAAGTAGTTTCGGTAGGACATATTTCAAACGTAACGGGAACAATATACGACGTAGAGAAAATTATTTCAATTGCAAAAGAAAATAATCTACTAACTTTGCTTGATGGTGCACAAGCGGTTTCGCACGTTCCCGTTGATGTAACTGTATTGGACGTTGATTTTTACGCATTTTCCGGGCACAAAGTTTTTGCCCCAACCGGAATCGGTGTTCTTTACGCAAAAGAAAATTTACTTGAAAAAATGCTTCCGTATCAAGGCGGTGGCGAAATGATTGACGAAGTAAGTTTTGGAAAAACTACGTTTAACGAATTACCTTACAAATTCGAAGCCGGCACACCGAATATTTCCGGTGCTTTGGCACTTGCCGAGGCGTTGAACTATCTGAAAAACATAGGCTTTACCGAAATTGAAGATTACGAAAATCAACTTACGCAATTTGCTCTTTCGCAATTTGAAAAAATAGATGGCGTTTCACTTGTTGGTAAAGCCGAACAACGTGTGCCCGTCTTTTCTTTTGTAATCGATAGCATTCATCATTACGATTTGGGAACAATGCTCGATGTAAGCGGAATTGCTGTGAGAACAGGTCATCACTGTGCACAACCTTTGATGAAACGTTTCGGTATTACGGGAACAACTCGTGCATCGCTTGCATTTTACAATACAATTGACGAACTGGAATATTTTTTCGACAAATTAAATTACTCAATAAAAATCTTGAAGTGAAAAATGGTTGATAAAGAAAAAATCAAACAAGATGTAATTGAAGTTCTAAAAACAATCTACGACCCCGAAATCCCCGTAAATATTTGGGATTTGGGATTGATTTATGAAATTAATGTTGATGACGACGGAATTGTTTTTATTAAAATGACTTTAACTGCACCAGCGTGTCCCGTGGCGGAAGCATTACCAATGCAGGTAAAACAAGAATTGATGAAGCTCGAAAGTGCCAAAGGTGTATCGGTTCAACTTGTTTGGGATCCGCCGTGGTCACTCGATATGATGAGCGACGAAGCTAAACTGACTTTGGGTTATTTGTAAAATGCGTTTCAGTCCGCAAGAAGAATACGGATTACGCTGTTTAATAGCCGTTGCGAAAGCGTCGGAAGAAAAACGTTCGCTTACAATTCCCGAATTAAGTGAGTTGGAAAAAATTCCCGAGCCGACGGTAGCTAAAATTTTGCGTCAATTACGCATTGGCGGATTTTTAAAAAGCGTTCGTGGACACACCGGAGGATATTCGCTTGCACGTAATCCCGAAAAAATTCTAATTAGCGATGTTTTGTTAGCATTAGGCGGACGCTTATTTGATGAAGAAACTTGTAATAAATTTTCCGGCGATTCCGATTTTTGCATTCACATTAAAAATTGCAACGTGCGAAAACTTTGGCAAAAAATACAAAGTGCAGTTGATACTGCATTGCAAGGAATTACATTGGAAGATTTGTTACAAATGAAGTAACCTTTATATTTTGAGGGCGTGCATTATTCCCTTTCCTTTCGGGCTTTACCAAAACCTATTGAAACAAAGTTTCTTTTTCACACAGTTCGAAACTGATTTTTGAACAGCGTTAAAATCTGTGAAAATCCGTCGTATCCGCGTTATCCGTGTTCCGTTTTAAGAAACTGAACGCTAAAATTTAATTAACTTTTTCGAATTTTAATATCTTTTTCTCTTTTTCTTTTAACATCCAATTAAAATAATGCTTAATTTTGAATGTGTTCAAAAAAAATTTATTCATTAGAGGTAAAAAAATGTCAATAACAAAAGATGAAGCTCTGAAATATCACAGTGACGGACGCCCGGGGAAAATTGAGGTAATTCCTTCGAAACCTTGCTTTACGTCGAGGGAACTATCTCTTGCTTACACTCCTGGTGTTGCAATTCCTTGTCGTGAAATCGAACAAGATGAGGACAAAGTCTTTAATTACACTACAAAAGGGAATTTGGTAGCCGTTGTTTCAAACGGAACGGCAGTATTAGGTTTGGGAAATATCGGACCTCTTGCGGGCAAACCCGTAATGGAAGGGAAAGGAGTGTTATTCAAAAGATTTGCCGATATCGATGTTTTCGATATTGAAGTTAAAACAACCGATGTTGATGAATTTGTAAATACCGTAAAACAATTGGAACCAACATTCGGAGGAATTAACCTCGAAGATATTAAAGCACCACAATGCTTCGAAATTGAGGAACGCTTAAAAGAAGAAATGAATATTCCGGTTTTCCACGATGACCAACACGGTACTGCAATAATTTCGTGTGCGGCGCTAATTAATGCAGCGGAAATAGCCGGTAAAAAATTGGAAGATATGCGTCTTGTTGTAGTTGGTGCGGGTGCTGCGGGAATTGCTTGTAGTAATCTTTATGTTGCTGCGGGCGTAAAACGCGAAAACATTTCAATGTTCGATTCAAAAGGGCACATCCACAAAGGAAGAAACGATTTAAATAAATACAAACAAATGTTTGCACAAGAAAATGCTTACGAATCGCTCGAAGAAGCAATGAAAGGCGCCGACGCATTTTTAGGATTATCCAAAGCAAATTTGGTTTCGAAAGAAATGGTAAAAAATATGGCGGACGACCCGATTATTTTTGCAATGGCAAATCCTGATCCCGAAATTACTTATGAGGATGCCGTTGATGCTCGTCCTGACGTAATAATGGCAACCGGAAGAAGCGATTATCCTAACCAAGTAAATAACGTTCTCGGTTTTCCATTCATTTTCCGGGGTGCTTTGGATGTTCGTGCAACCACGATTAACGAAGAAATGAAAATGGCAGCCGTACGTGCTTTAGCGGATTTGGCAAAAGAAAAAGTACCGGATGTAGTTTCTCAAGCTTACGGCGGAAAACAATTTGAATTTGGGCGTGAATATATTATTCCAAAACCATTCGATCCAAGAGTTTTATGGAAAGTTGCACCGGCAGTTGCAAAAGCAGCAATTGATTCGGGAGTTGCACGTAAGAAAATTTATGATTGGGAAGAATATGAAGAACAACTTAAAGAACGCCTCGGATATTCCAAAGAAATTTTCCGTTTGATGTATCACAAAGCACAATTAACACCTAAACGTGTTGTTTATCCCGAAGGAGAAGAAGAAACTATTATTAGAGCGGCACACGGTGTTTACGTTGGAAAAATTGCACGTCCTATTCTTTTAGGTAATCGCGAAAAAATAATTAACAAAATTAAGGAATTAGGATACGTTCCCGGCGAATTTGACATTTGTGATCCTAAAGAAAAAGAAGAAAAAGTGTTGGAATTCGCTAAATACTATTACGAAAAAAGACAACGCAAAGGAATAACTTATAAAAAAGCATTAAGAAAAATGCAAGAACCGAATTACTTCGGTTCGATGCTTGTTCAATTCGGATATGCCGATGCACTCGTTGGTGGAATGACTACCGATTATGCAACGACAATTCGCCCTGCACTCGAAAGTGTAGGAATGGAAAAAGGAATAGATATTGTTTCGGGAATGAATATCATAATTATGCAGAGAAAAGTTTACTTCTTTGCCGATACTACAGTCAACATTAATCCGAATGCCGAAGATCTTGCATCTATTGCAATTTCAGCAGCCGAAACTGTTAGACGATTTGATATTGAACCGAAAATTGCGATGGTTTCTTACAGCAATTTCGGAAGCGTAAGAAACGAAGAAACAGAAAAAATTAAAAAAGCAGTTGCAATTGTAAAAGAACGTATGCCTGAATTAAAGATAGACGGTGAAATGCAACTCGACGTTGCACTTAATCCTTCATTGGCAAAAGACCTTTTCGATTTTTCATCAATTAAAGGTGATGCCAATGTTCTTATCTTCCCAAATCTTACAGCAGGTAACGTTGCTTACAAACTAATGGAAAGACTTGCAAACGCAACGGTTATTGGACCAATATTAATGGGAATGAAAAAATCCATACACGTCTTGCAACGTTCAACAAGTGTTGATGATGTTATCAACGTTACGGCAATTGCAGTTGTTGATGCCGAATATAAAAGCAAAGGACAAAATTAATAATTAAAAACTCTGTACATTTGTTTTAAGCGTCGTTCTTTTATAGAACGGCGCTTCTTCTTATCTTTCCTTTTTCAATCATAAAAAATTATAATGCTCAAAAGCTTCGGATTACTTACGGTTTCCGTCATTATTTTCTTTGCTGTAATGTTAACTTACGGCAATCTACTACGTTGTAAAGAAACACCTTTGCGCGAAGTTTTGGAAAAGAAAAAAATTGAACGGATTGAAAATCCGAAAATTATTGTTGAAACGGAAAATAATACACTGAAATTTTTTGATGGCAAAAATTTAATTAAAAAATACAATGTTGATTTGGGACATTCCGATTTTAACCTTGTCAAAGTAAGAAAAAACTACTGCACTACGCCCAAAGGAATATTTTCAATCTGTAAAGAAACAAACAGCGAAAAATTTTATAAAAAGTTCCAATTAAGTTATCCCGATAGTTTTTACATTTACGAAGCCGAAAAATTATCTTTAATATCTAAAAAAAAGGCTTCTACAATGTTAAAAAATTTACGCTACGGATGTAGCATAAGCTTTGATAAAAAAATTTTCGGACCAAAAATTTATATTCACGGTTTCGGAAAGGCGAATTTCATTTTAAAAAATTTACCTTTTATTTTTAATTGGACAAACGGCTCAATAGCTTTGAGCAATGAAGATTTGGATGAATTAAGTCCCTACTTAAATATCGGGATGAAAATAATAATAATATAAAAACTCTTGAAACAAATTACATACATATTGTTTTTTTTAATTATTTCTTTCTCTTGTGCGAATGCACAAACTATAAAACCAAAAGAATTAAATTCAATAAAATTCGAAGGTAACAATTCAATTCCGGATCACGTTCTGTTTAATGTTTTGTTTTCGCAGGAAACTCCAAGTTTTTTAAGCAAATTTTTTTACAAATTGAGTCCTTCACTTGGCAATCCTCCGATTTATTTTGACTCTTTATTAATCGAAAAAGATATTAAAAATTTGTTGATTATCTATAAATCCTACGGTTTTTTCAAGACTAAAATTATCCCCAAAATTGAAAAATATGATACATACGTTGATTTGATCTATTTTATTAATGAAAGAGAGCGTTCGAAATACGGGAAATTAAGATTAATTGGTTTCGACAAAATTGATAGTAAAGTTCAACAAGAGATTAATAAAATTCAATTTATCGATACAACAACTTATTATTCTGCAAATGAAATTTTTGAATATCAAACAAAAGTAATTGACGAGTTAAAAGATAACGGTTACTATCAAGCATATTTCGAAAAAACAAAAGCATTAGTCGATACATTAAAAAATTTAGTAAATGTTACGCTTATTTTAAATCCTGGGATTAGATACAAATTAGGGAATATTAAAGTTGAAATTAAAGGAAGCGATTACACTTATGTACAACCAAAATTGGTAAATGAAATTATAAATTTAAAAGAAGGTTCTTGGTTTAACCATACTGAAATTGCAAATGCCGAAGCACGTCTTTATCGTACCGATTTGTTCAGTTCTTCTGTAATTCAGTTAAACAACCCGGATTCGATAAAACAAATAATACCTATTGATGTAAAAACCACATTAAAATTACGTAATGACATTTCGCCGGAATTAATTGCGAATAACGAAGATAATGTATTTAACTTCGGTTTTTCGATCGGTTACACACGAAGAAATTTTTTTGGTGGTGCACGCAAACTCAATTTACAAGCTTCCGCTACAATGCAAGATCCGATTTCAATTTTAAGTAATCTTACAAATCTCGATAGTTCTTTTTACGGTTATTCCGATGTACGATTGAGCTTGGAACAACCGTTCCTTTTCGGCAAACCGGTTTACACCAAATTAGAGACTTACTATACACTTCAAAACAAACGAAATGAATATTTTTCACAAATTTACGGTGTACGTTTGTTAACCGATTTTATACTTCCCCGCTATGTTTTTCTAAATGGATTAAGCGCTTTTATCCGTTCGGAAAATTCAACTTATTTTTATAAAAAAAATTACGTCTATAATCTTTTCAGAAATTATATTTTATCTAATCTTCCGCCGGAAGATCAGCAAGAGGCACTCGATTCGCTCAAAGAAGCAAATTTAAGTAACATAAGTAGTAGAGGACAAAACTTTTATCTCGGAGTAGATGCAGTTCGCAATACAACAGACGATTTCCGCTTTCCAACCAAGGGATATTCTCTTTCACTTCATCTTGAAGATGGTAATAATTTATGGGCTTTGATAAAAAAAATTTTTAGTTCGAATTTCGAAAGACCTCAATACATAAAAGCAATTTTAACAACTGTTTATTATCCTAAAAGATTATCTACTTACACATCGGTATTTGGAATTAAATTTAAGATTGGAGAAATATATTTATTAAACGGAAAAAAATCGGAAATTCCTTTGGACGAAAGACTTTATTCTGGGGGTAGCAACTCTGTACGCGGTTGGAAAAATAGAGAGCTTGTTCCTAATAATTCCCAAATTGAAATAAACTCATCAAATCCCAAAGATTTGGAAGCAATTTTATTAAACAATTTTACACCCGGTGGATTTTCATTACTTGAAGGTTCGTTTGAATTTAGAAAAAAATTAGTAAAAACTTTTGGTCTGGCTGTTTTTGTTGATTACGGTAATACATGGCTTGATTTTTCAGATTTCCGCTGGAACGAAGTTGCAGTTGCTTCCGGTTTCGGATTTAGATATTACACAGATTTCTTCCCAATCCGCTTCGATTTTGCCTTTAAGGTTTACGACCCTTACGATAGACGACCATTTACAAAAAAATCAATTTTCACGGAAACTTTTAATTTTCATCTTGGAATAGGCGAGGCGTTTTAATTTTCGAATATCTAAAATTTTGATGTGCAACAAATTGAAAAAATCTTGGAACTATCGTTTGCAATGACAATTTAATTTTTCTTTTCTGTTGTTCCAAAACCCGAGCTACGAGAAATCTTTAAATTAAATTTACCTCACAATCCGAAATCTTATTATGTGCATAGTAAAGTAAAATCCCGTAGGAGCGAAAACTTTGCTGCTAAAGATTAGCCAATAAAATCAATGCTTCGTTGGAGTGAAACAGAGAAAGTCAATAAAATGAAAAAAATTTCTACACTGATTTTCGAACGAAATACAATTTTAATCAGCAAAAAAATAGTTTTAAACATTTATCATTCAACATTCAACATTCATGATTTAAGTAAAGATTTCTCCTTATCAGAGAGCGTCGTCTTCGCCGAAATGACAGCAAAGTAAAAATAATTCATTCATTTTCTATCGTAAATTTCCAACCGCAGTAAAAATCTTTTACTTCATCCGGCGGACAAGAAATTACGTCGGTTTTTATTCGCGAATCAATTGTAGAAGCAAAAGTAGAAAACTCTATTATTCCTACGAATTTACAAGGAAACAAAGGTAAACCTTTTCTTTTTCTGGCACTTTGTACACGGCATTCAATCATTTTAAAAACAAGTGTGTTTTCATCTAACCATTCAATTTGTTGCTTATTAATTGCAGCATAAAGACGAAACTTAAAAGCTTTTTCCAATGCTTTAAGTCCACCATTTTCGGGTATTCCAAATTCTTTCTTAATTCGCTTTGCTTCAACCGCAGCAAAACGCTTCCACGATTTTTCATCCAAATCAATTGCGGTTTTCATATCGTAAGTTTCTTCGGCTGCTAAAAACCAACTGCCGTCGTGAGCAAGCCAGTTTTTAGCATAAACTTCAATAACCTTTAACAGTTCTTCTTTCGATAAATTTTTGAAATCGTCAATCATTTTATCCTCACAAAATTTTTTGATTAGAACTTTTATAATTATAGTTTGTAAAACATTTAGCAACAATATAAATTCTAAAAATTGGAATTGCTAATAATTTATATTTCGAATTTAAAATTACAGATTTCACACTTTTTGCTAAAATTTGAAAATTTAGTATTTTAAGATGTAATTATTCACGAAAGATACTTTGTATAGTTTAACGATTGACATATCGCTAATTATTGAAAACCTGGTAATCATTCTATCAGGTAACGATAAGTTATTGTGTACGCCCTGAATTTTCAGGGCTTTTCTTTTTTAAAAAAACGAAAGGTGAAATAATGACATTTGTAGAAGAAAAAATTTCACAAGAGCAAACCGTAACATTACCGGAAAAATTGGAATTCGGACGAATTTTTACTCCTCATCTTCTTGAAATGGATTACGACGAAGCAAACGGAGGTTGGTCCGAACCCAAAATTGTTGACTTTCACAACATCACGTTGCACCCGGCAGCTTTGGTTTTACATTACGGTTTGGAAATCTTCGAAGGAATGAAAGCTTACAGACAAGTGAACGGACGAATTGCTTTATTCCGTCCCGAAAAAAATTTTCAGCGGTTAAATCGCTCAGCTCGCCGATTAAGTATGCCGGAAATTGATATCGAGCTTGTTTTGGAGTATCTTAAAAAACTAATCAAAACTGATGCAGCATGGGTTCCAGCAAAACCGGATTATTCTCTTTATATTCGTCCCTTAATGATTGCAACTGATCCTGTTTTAGGTGTTCGTCCAGGAACGCAGTACAAATTTTTAATAATGTTAAGTCCGGTTGGTCCCTATTATCCCGAGGGCTTCAAACCGGTAAGTATTATGGCAACCGATAAATATGTACGTGCGGTAAGAAAAGGTGTAGGTGATTGTAAAACCGGTGGAAATTATGCTGCAAGTCTTCTTGCATTCAAAGAAGCACAGAAGGAAGGATACTCGCAAGTACTTTGGCTCGATGCTTTGGAATTAAAGTATATTGAAGAAGTAGGGACAATGAATATGTTCATTCACTTCAAAGACGAAGTTGCAACTGCACCGCTCTCAGGCTCAATTCTTCCGGGAGTAACGCGCGATTCTGTAATTACGATATTAAAGGATTGGGGATACAATGTTACGGAAAGAAGAATTCCAATTGCGGAAGTTTTTGAGCGTTACGAAGACGGCTCGTTGGTTGAACTTTTCGGAAGTGGAACAGCCGCAGTAATTGCTGCAATAAGTAAATTAAAATACCACGATGACGTAATTACGTTTAATGAAGAAGAACCTGGTGAATTGGCGAAAAAACTTTATGATTATCTTACAGGTATCCAATACGGAAAAGAAGAAGATAAGTACGGTTGGATTACCTATATCGACTAATCTAAAAAACGCCCGATTAGAAAAGCGGACAAAAGATGTCCGCTTTTCTTTTGTCAATTATTTTACAATTTTACTAATTGTAAACATCAACTTTATTTAACCCATTTAACGCAGCAACACGATACGATTCTGCCATTGTCGGAAAATTAAATGTTGTGTTTATAAAATAAAGCAGATTATTTGCCTTGCCTTTTTGAGAAATAATTGCTTGCCCAATATGAATTATTTCCGATGCTCCGTGACCAAAACAATGAATGCCCAATATTTTAAGTGTCTGCGGATGAAAAAGAATTTTTAGCATTCCGGTAGTGTGTCCGGTAATTTGTGCTCTTGTAAGTGTACGGAAAAATGCTCTACCGCTTTCGTAAGGAATTTTCTTTTCGGTCAATTCTTTTTCAGTCATACCAATTGAACTTATCTCAGGCAATGTGTAAATACCAATAGGCATATTTTGTAGCAGTGTCATCTTCTCATGAAGTTTTGCTATATGCGAGGCTGCATATCTTCCTTGATCGTACGAAGCACTTGCAAGGTTCGGGAATCCAACAATATCACCAACAGCATAAATGTTTTCCAACTTTGTTTGTAAAAATTCATTAACAGGTATCGAACCTTTACGGTCGGTTGTTAAGCCAATATTTTCAAGTCCCAATTTATCGGAATTACCGGTTCTTCCTTGTGCCCAAAACAAATAGTCTGTACGGATTTTTTTATTGCTTTTAAGATAAACGGTTACACCGTCATCATCTGCCTCAACTTTTTCGTATTCTTCGTTATGCCTAATGATTACACCGTTTTCTCGCAAATGATACGAAAGAGCATCAATAATTTCATCATCAAGAAATTCAAGTAATTTTGAACGAGTATTTATTAAATTGATTTTCGTACGCAATCCACGGAAAATTGAAGCATATTCACAACCAATAATTCCGGCTCCATAAATAGTTAAAGAACGCGGATGTTCTTTAAGCCCAAGTATTTTATCGCTATCTAAAATTCTCGGATGAGAAAAATCTACATCTGGCGGATGATAAGGACGAGAGCCCGTTGCAATTATAAAATACTTTGCTCTGTATTTTTTCTTAACTCCACCCGGTGAAATTACTTCAATAGTGTTTTTATCGAGAAATTTACCGTGACCGTTAATAATATCGACCCAATTTTTTTCGTAAAAGGAACGTCTTAATTTTGTTTGTTTATTGATTACATCGTAAGCGGTAGCTAATAATTCTGTAAAATCGGTAGTACGTAAGGCATCACGTTCTTCAAGTATTTCCGTTGCATGGCGTAACGATTTACTTGGGATTGTTCCTTTGTGAGTGGAGTGTCCTCCAATATTAGAAAAATAATCACATACAGCAACAGAAAAACCAACCTTTGTTAATTTCATTGCGGCACCTTCCCCACCAGGACCGCTACCAAGAACTATTGCATCGTAATCAAATTTTTTTGACAAAATTTTTCCCTTTCTATTAAAAATTTATGATAAGACTTTATTTACAATTTCTTTAACCTTTTCAAAAATCTGTGAATCTGTTGAAAAACCAAGGGATTTAGCTTTACTCATATATTTTGTGGCTTTTCCTTTTTTGCCAACTCTTTCGTAAACTTTTGATGCAGCAGCATACGCTTCCGCCAAACTATTATTATTTTTTATTGCTTTGTTATAGTATTTTAATGCTTTATTGTTATTTTTGAATACTTCGGACTGAAAATATCCAATCACAAAATTTAATCCAGCATTGTTTGGACTTTCTTTTAATTTATCCATAAGCATTACATAAAGAGCGTAATCATCGTAAGATATTTTTTTATAATAACCTTCTTTTAAGTAACTTACCATTCCGTTGAACTTCGGAATATCAAGATAACCCGTAATTATTGTAATAAATTCTCCTTTTGGAGTAAATAGTCCGGTTGACGGATAACCTGTAACACCAGCAGCTTTTGCAAATTGATTGTTTTGGTATTCTTGCCCCATAAAATGAACTGTACCGGGTTTTTCGGGATTTAATCTAACCGGAATAAACATATCACGCATAATCTTTTGAACGCCAGCATCAGAATAAGTTTTTTCGTCCATTACTTTACACCATTTGCACCAATCCGTGTAAAAATCAACAAGAAGAAATTTTCCTTCTTTCTGAGCCTTTGCAAGCCCTTCGTCAAATGAATGCCATTTAATTCCATTACCACCACCTGCAAAAGAAGAGGAAACAAAAGAGAAAAACAAAACAAATAAAAACAATGATTTCTTCATTAACTCACCTAAAATTGTTTATGATTGAAAATTGAATATAATTAATATAATCAAAAGTTAAAATAGGATAAAAGGTTTTATTAAAAATTTCCGAGGGTTATTTTTACTTATTTAATTTTTCTCGAGCCAGGTTTAACTATTTCCAAACCGGCTTTACACATCGGGCAATTTTCAGGTTCGTAAGTAACTACATCCAATTGAAGAACCGATTTAAATGGATAGCCAAAATCAACTTTACCGTTGCTTCTATCGACTATCGAAATTACACCGGCAACAATTCCGCCATTTTGTTCAATAATATTAATTACTTCCTTTACCGAACCACCCGTTGTTACAACATCTTCACAAACAAGAAAACGTTCACCTTTGTTAATCGTAAACCCACGGCGGAGTTTCATTTCGTTATTTTCTCGTTCAGTGAAAATAAAACGTTTTCTGGTTTGTCGTGCGGTTTCGTAACCAACTATTAATCCGCCCATTGCAGGTGCAATTACACTTTCGAATTCCAACGTACTTAAAAATTCGGATAATTCATTAATAATTTTTTTTGTGTAATGTGGATATTGCAGAACTTTAGCACATTGAAAATAGGTATCGCTGTGTTTTCCAGAAGTTAACAAAAAATGCCCTTTTAAAAGGGCATTTGTTTTTTCGAAAATTTCTATAATTTCATTGTGCGTCATTAAATTCTTTCTAACCTATCGGCAAGTCTAATATCAAGTTCGGTTACGCCGCCTTCGTCGTGCGTAGTAGTAGTTACACGAACTTTATTGTATGAATGAATTAAAATCTCAGGATGGTGATTAAGTTTTTCGGCTTCAACACCAATTTTAACAACAAAACTTAAAGCATTGTAAAAGTCAACAAAATTGTATTCCTTTACCAATGCATTGTCTTTAAATTCCCAACCGTCCAAATCTTTTATTTTTTCTTTGATAACGGATTCGGTTAATGCTGCCATTTATACTCCTTTTTGATTAAACTTTCTTACTAATGCCGGAATTTTCCTCTTCCGGATTTGTTTCCTTATTATCGGAATTTTTCTTACGTAATTTAACAAAAAATAATTTATCAGAACTCTTTTTATGCTTAGCTACAACCGTATCTCCAAATTCAAATGTTCCGAGTAATAATTCTTCAGCAAGCGGATCTTCCAAATATTGTTGAACTGCCCTTCGTAACGGTCTTGCACCAAAATTAGGATCGTAACCTTTTTCAGCAATAAATTCAACGGCACTTTTCGATAGCTTAATTTTAATTCCCTTTTCAGCCAAATTGTTACGTAAATCTTCAGTTTCCAAATCAATTAATTTCTTAATATCTTCTTTTTCAAGATTTCTGAACACAATTATATCATCAATCCTATTTAAGAATTCAGGATTGAAGAAATCTTTCATTGCGTCTTGAACTTTATTTTTAAGGTGATCGTATCTATCTTGCGAAGTGTTTTCAGCAAAACCAAAACCACCGGTTGATTTTATGTTTTTAGTTCCGGCGTTCGATGTCATTATAATAATTGTATTTTTGAAATCAACTTTCCTTCCCAAACTATCGGTTACTTGTCCATCATCAAGAATTTGTAATAGGACGTTAAAAACATCGGCGTGTGCTTTTTCCACTTCGTCGAAAAGAACAACACTGTACGGTTTACGTCTTACACGCTCGGTTAATTGTCCGCCTTCTTCGTAACCAACATATCCAGGAGGAGCACCAACAAGACGAGAGACGGCAAATTTTTCCATATACTCGGACATATCAATTCTAATCAAAGCATCTTCGGAATCGAAAAGATATTTTGCAAGAACCTTTGCCGTCTCAGTTTTACCAACTCCCGTCGGTCCTAAGAAAATGAAAGAACCGATCGGCTTTTTCGGGTTTTTCAATCCAGCCCTTGCACGACGAATTGCTTTTGTTAATTTTATTATCGCTTCGTCTTGTCCAATGATGTGCTTCTTCAATTCTTTTTCCATATTCAACAATTTTTCGGACTCGGCTTGAACAACACGAGTTACCGGAATGCCAGTCATCATGGCAACAACTTCCGCAATATCGTCTTCTGTAACTTCAAACGTCAAATTTTCCGCTTCTTTTTCCCACTCCGCTTTAGCTTTTTCCAATTCAAAAATTAATTGTTTTTCTCTATCGCGTAAATTTGCCGCTTGTTCAAAGTCCTGCTTCATTACAACTTCTTTCTTTTCTTCGCGGACTTTTTCAATTTCCTCTTCTAAAATTTTTATTTCGTTAGGTACATCGTAATGCCTCATATAAACACGCGAGCCGGCTTCGTCAATAACATCAATTGCTTTATCGGGGAAATATCTATCGGATAAATATCTATCCGTTAATCTAACGGCTTCTTCAATGGCTTTATCGGTAAAGCGTACGTGGTGATGTTCTTCGTATTTAAATTTAATGTTCATCAAAATTTCAATTGTTTCTTCGGGACTTGGAGGCTCGACCATTACCTTTTGAAAACGACGCTCCAAAGCGCCATCGGTTTCAACATACTTTCTATATTCATCTAACGTTGTTGCACCAATGCATTGAATATCACCACGTGCAAGTGCAGGCTTAAACATATTCGAAGCATCGAGTGAACCGGAGGCACCACCGGCACCAACTATTGTATGAAGTTCGTCAATAAAAAGAATTACGTCATCGGCTTTCTCCAATTCATTCATCAACGCTTTCATTCGTTCTTCAAATTGCCCACGATATTTTGTACCGGCAACCAAGCCAGCCAAATCCAAAGTAACAACACGTTTATTCATTAATATTCGCGGAACTTCCTTTTTAACAATTCGTAATGCAAGTCCTTCCGCAATAGCTGTTTTACCAACACCGGGTTCACCAATCAAAACCGGATTATTTTTTTTACGACGACTTAGAATTTGTGTTACTCGTTCTATTTCTTTTTCTCTACCAATTACCGGATCGAGTTTACCTTCCATTGCAAGTTTTGTTAAATCACGACCAAAGTTATCCAAAACGGGCGTTCTCGATTTTTCCGTTTTAGATGCTTGTTTTGAGAAGGCTTTTCCACGTTCTTCTCCTTCATAAAAGTTTTCAGCTTCTCTCATACCGTAAAGCTTATTAAGTTCATTTCTTGCCGACTCATAAGTTACGTTAAAACTACGCAAAATATTAGCAGCAATATTGTCTTCATCCCTTAAAATGCCCAATAGTAAATGTTCGGTATCAATAATACTTTTACGAAAGACTTTAACTTCTATTTGAGTTCTTTTTAAAACCTTTTCGGCTTGTTTTGTTAAAGGAAGTTCTCCTATTGTAATTGTGTAATTACCCGAAGAAATTGCTTCTTCAATAGATTTTTTCAAATTAATTAAACTTACACCCAAATTGGTAATTATTTGAACGGCATTACCTTTCCCGAGTTTGATTATTCCAAGCAATAAATGCTCGGTTCCAATAAATTCGTTCCCGAGACGAAATGCCTCTTCCCTACTAAATTTTATTACGTCCTGTACGTCTTTAGAAAATTTATATTCCATAGTTTTTCAATCTTTAATTAAACAAATTTAATTAGTGTAAATCGATAAAACAAATTCTTTGTTTTAATTGACACATAGTTACATTTAAAAAAAATTGGTTCCAACCTCTTATTAAAAAAGCCCGTCTTCTGACGGGCTAAAAATTATCTTAACTTAAATAATATTGGCACCATCACCTGAACTTTTACAGGTTTTCCTCGCTGCATTCCGGGTTTGAATTTTGTTGCCATTACGGCTTTTACAGCTGCCTCGTCGCAACCAGCACCAATACCTTTAATAACTTCGGCTTTAACTACGTTGCCATGTTCATCAACATAAGCTTTTACGTAAACTCTACCTTGAACATTTGCACGTTTTGCAATTTCAGGATAAATAATTCTTTTTTGAATTGCTTCAATTCCACCAATTGGCTGAGGTTGTTGTTCAACAGCAACGAAAAATACCGGTTCTTCTTCTTTCTTTTCTTCTTTTGGTGGTGGCGGTGGTGGAGCAACATCAGCATTTTCATCCAATTCGGTAGATTCAATTTCAACATCATCAAGAACTTCGTCCGATGGTGCTTCTATTGGAATAGGGGGTTTAGGCGGTGGAGGTGGTGCAGTTTCTTGTTTTGTATGTTCTACATCCTCTACTTGTACAAGTTCTTGCGGACCTTCTTGTTTTATTACTTCCTTTTTTACTTCCGGGAAGTATTTAAATGCAATTATTACAATAGCTAATGCAATAATTAAACTTACTTCAAATATCCTTTGATAGTGCAATTTCAAATCGAATTTAGGATTTTTGGGTAAAGCCACTATAACCTCCTTTTTCACAAAAAATTAAGTTAAAATTTAAGAAAAGAGTTTTAGTTTGTCAACTCATATTCGTTTATTTCAAAGTATTAATATAACGCTTTCGAAATTTATAAACGAATATTTTCCAAAAGTTCCAAAATCATTTATTAGTTAAAACTTTTTGATATTTCGTTTTGCGGATAACTTCCGAGTATTTTAAGAAATCTTGTAAAAGGATTAATTTGTTCAAGAGCTTGTTGAACGCGATTTTCCGCAATATTTCCTATAAAATCAAGATAAAACATTTCCTCCCAAGGGTTTCCGATAATTGGTCTGGATTCCAGTTTCGTTAAATTCAACGAGTGCTTTTTAAATACGTTCAAAACATCAGCCAAAGCACCCGGGCTATGTGTTGTTGCAAAAACTATTGATGTTTTCGCTTCAATTCTTAAATCGAGCTCAACAGGTTTACGAGCAATAATAATAAACCGAGTAATATTTGCAGTTTGGTTTGCAATATTACGTTTAAGAATTTTAACACCAAAAAGTTTTGCTGCATCCTCGCTTGCTATTGCAGCAAATTCGGGATTGTTTTCTTCTTTTACTTTTTGAACAGATAAAGCGGTATCGGCATAAAATTCTATTTCCACATCATTCAAAGTTGCAAGAAAGTTACTACATTGAGCAGCCGCTTGATAGTGAGCAAAAATTTTTCTGATTTTATTAATTGGAATTTCTTCAATTGCAGAGAGGCAATGTTTAACCTCGAATTGCTCTTCGCCAATAATGGATAGGGTTGTATGCAATAGTAAATCGTAAACTTCGTTAATGCCACCCGAAGTAGTGTTTTCAATAGGCAAAACGGCAAAATCAGCCTCACCTGCTTCAACACTACGAATAACTTCGTCAAACCTTTTGTAACTTAAAAATTCAAGGTTCTTCTTTCTGTTCGAAAAAAACTTCCGCGTTGCAAGGTAACTATACGAACCTTTTATTCCTTGTATTGCAATTCTAATTTTATCGGGATTAAGCTCATTTTCTTCCGAGAGTTTGTAGAGGTAATTTTGTTGAAGTTTAACAGAATCGTCAATAATCACGGAATAGATTTTTTTAATTAAATTTTCGTCAACATTAAATTTCCTTCCAAGTTCTACAAGTCTGTTTATCAATTCTTCTTCGCGTGTTTTATCGCGTAAAGGAAAATCGAAACGTTCTTTTAATTCAATTACTTTTTGGCTTACTTCTCGCCGTTTACCGAGTAGTTCAATTATTTTTTCGTCGATTGAATTTATTTTATTACGTAATGCTTCCAATTCAGTCATTGCTTAACCTTACTTATTCGTGAAATTTCTTTTCGCCCGCGGTTACCTCTATATCGATGTAATCATCTTTAGAAGGAATTGCACACGAATAATTATGATTATACGCACAATAGGGATTGTAAGCTAAATTAAAATCTATTGTGTAAATGTGATTAGGGTCATCGGATTTTTCAAAATCGAGATAACGCCCGACGCCGTATGTTTCTTTGCCGGTTGTTCTATCGGTAAACCAAATGCTATAATACCAAACACCTCTTCGCGAACGGCTTTTGTAAACGTTAAGTTTATATTCTTTTCCGTCTTTTGTAAATTTTACATATCCAAAGCGAATTGTCGGGCGAGCTTCACCTTTAGTTCCGTAAATTACAAGCGAATCTTTTTGGGGATATTCGTAAAGTTTACTTTTGAAAACCCACGAAGGATCAACCGGATAATATTTTAACGGCTCGAATTTAGGATGGTCTTTATAATTAAATGGCGAATGCGGATTTGTTCTCATCCATTCGTCTTTTTCTTTCCGTTCTTTTTCAATTTTAGCAATGTATTCTTTTTCTTCCGGGGTGTAATTTTTTCCGCAGGAAATTAAAACCAAACTAAAAAAAATTGTTAAATACAAAAATGCCTTGAATGTTTTCATCCCATACTCACAAATAATTTAATAAATCAAAAACAAGAATTACTAAACAACGGTAACTAATAAATCTATAAAATTTCTTTTAACGTTTTTACAAGTTTATCCTTCAATATTGGTTTGGGAACAAATGCATCGAAACCGGCATCAAGGTAACGTTCTTGGTCGCCAGGCATCATATAAGCCGTAGAAGCAATAACGGGAACATTTTTGTATGAAGGTAAATTTCTAATTTCGCGTAAAGCTTCAAGTCCGTTGTAATCGCCCATTAAATTTATATCCATTACAATAAAATCAAATTTTTTCGTTCGCAAAATCGGGAGTGCATCTTCGAACCGAGCAAATACTTCAATCTCTTTTAATTCTTTCATTTGTTGTTTAAATAGCAGTTGTGAATCTACTTGGTCTTCCAAAAGTAAACATCTCAAATCATTTAATTTAACTTCTTTTTCCTGTTTTACAATTGGAGTTGTGCTAACTCTCGATTTATTTTGTACAGGAACTTGTTGATTTGAGATATTTTTAGCAGCAACTCTTTCTTCGGCGTTTATTCCAATGTTCGGTTTATTTTCGGCTTTAATTGAGTTTACTTCCGGTTTAGTTGCCTTTTTGTTAGTTGCAACAATTGTTTCTATGCTCTTAGGAAATTTTGCACCAAAACCAACAATAGAACCGTGCTTTTCAACTTCAGAAAAATCAACGCCAAGTAAATCAGAAAGCTTACGGAAAAGGCGAACGGCAAATCTTGAAACATTATAATTACGACGAACAATCGCTTCGTCTTCGGTTAAGTATTCATTCATCGCTTTTAGTAAATTATCGGAAATTCCGGATTTCAAATCTTTAACATAAATCAAAACCCGGTCGTTATCCGGTTGGGCAGAAAGGTAAACTTGTTCTTCTTTAGTTCCACGAATTGCAAATTCCCAAAGCTGCGAAAGAAACATTATTGTTAAGTGTTTATCGTTATTTAAAACAATGGAGGAAGAAATTTTTCCGTACTTAAGTTCAACGTTACTTGCTTTAGCAATTTTTTTAACGTTCTCCTCTATTTTATCGAGAATTTCGACAAAGCCAAATTCTTCCGGTTTAATTCTAATCTGGTTCTGTTCAATTGCAGCATATTCGGTAGCTGCATCAATTAGTTGCATTAATGCTTGTTGATTTTCGGAAATAATTTGTGCCGATTCTTTTTGTTCGGGCGTCGGATTTTCAAGGCTTTCGAGTAATTCTTGAGTAAATCCTATTATTACATTTATCGGTGTTAAAATTTCGTGGAACAAGTGCGAAAGAAATGAAACATCAATTGAAGAACTCGACTTATTTTCGTTTGTCGGAATTTCTACATTAGTTTTTCTTTCCAACTGATTTTGAATTTTAATAATTATTGAATAACCGGTTAGTTCCTCAAAAACATCGAATAAAGGAATAGAAAGCATTTCGGAATTAAGAACCTTGCCGGTTTTTGTTTTAAGTGAAATTTGTGCTTCAATGTTTTCCGTAGTATGATTCAAAAATATTTTTTTATTTATCTTCGATCTTTCTTTTTCGGAAAGCAACGAAATAAATGTTTTATTCTCCAATTCGCTTAATGAATATCCCAAATGTTTTTCGGCAGATGAATTTACCTTAGAAATAAAACCATCAGCATCGGTTTCTATTACAAGTTCGTTAGCAAAGCTTAATATTGTATTCAACTCGCGCTGAGCTTTGTTAATTTCGGCAAGTTTTGTAATATCTTTAACAAAAGTTAAAATTGCTTTGCGTCCTTCAAACTCCAATTCCTTCCTTTTTAGTTGAACAACTACAATTGAACCATCAGATAATTTATGACGTACAGGTTTTTCAAATACCGTATCATCTAACTCCGTATAATCAATAAGGGATTGAATATCTTCCGGCAAATACAAATCGGTTAAATCCATTTGCAAAAATTTATCGAGAGGATAACCGTAAAATTTAATTGCAGCCTTATTAACCGAAAGGAATTTTAAGTTTTCCTCATCATAAATAAAAAGCGGGTAAGGACTGGTGTCTAATATTTTGTCAATCATATTCAAAACCGAAATTTTTGATAAATTTTTATTTTTTTCTTCTTCGAAAATAATTAAAGTTGCAATAAAAACATTTTGAGAATTAAATATTTTTTTTACCTTAACTTGAACATCGTTTTCAACATCCTTAAAAATCTTAATACGGGATGAAAATTCCTCTTGCTCAGGGTCAAGTAAAAATTCGTTTATTTGCGAGGAAAAATCATTAGGGAAAACTTCATTTATCCGAAGACCAATTTCCAGCGGAGTTTCTTCAAATATTTTAGCAAAATTTTTGCTGTATTTAGCTAACATTCCCTGATAATTAAAAAGTGCTGCTGCAATTGGTAATTCTTCAAATGCTTTAAGAATATAATTAAACTCACTATCGTATATTGAAATAGCTTCGTTTGGTTGGATTAATCCACAGCTTGCAACAACTTCGTTATTTGAACTAATAATAGGAATTTTAATTATTTTATAATGAATAGAGTCTTTTTCCTCAAAAACAAAATTTTCGGTAACTGCAATTGTTTTGGTTTTTTCAAGCAGCTCGTTTAAAACCGCAATTTGCTTTACAACTGAATTTTGAAAAGCATTTTTTTCTTCATTACCGGTAATTGTAGATATTGATGAAAATTTTTCTGTTTCGGAATTCGCAATTATAATTTTTCCATTTTTATCTGCTAACCAAAAAGCAATAGAAATTTTATTCAACAAAGATAAAACTTGTTGTTTTTCGATTAAAGAAAGTGGAAAACTTTTTCGAATAATATCTAATACAGAAACTAAATCTTTATTTGGAATAAGTTGCTCAACCCGTTCGATATTAATTTTGAAATTTGCCTGATTTAATTCAAGAGTTGGGGAAACATCTAAAATTAATAAAAACTTTTGATTTTGAAGTGGAAAAACAGAAACGTTGATTAATTCTTTTTCACCGGCAATATTTGTAAGACGGATCTTATCGAGAAATGGTGACTTTGAGTGGGTAATTTTTTCCCAGTGTTCAGTTATGTCCGAATTTTTTTTTTTAATAAGGAAATTACATCCAATCCGGGATTAACTTTAGAACCTAAAACAAATTCCATTGAAGAGTTGGTTGCAATAATGTGTCCGTTTTTATCAATGATTACTGATGGCTTACTAATATTTATTAACAATTCGGAATACATTTTTACTTTTTCTTACTTGGAATTTGTACAGTAATAATATCAGTCCAATCCGAAACAGATTCTTCGCTTGCAGCACGAACTCGATAATCGTACGTGGTACCGCGGTAAACACCTTCATCATTGAATGTAGTAACATTAGGTGCAACTACTCCAACACGTTCAAACTGACCACCACCGGTAAATCTTCTTTCAATTTCAAACCAACCTTCGTTATGTGAATTATCAAGCCAGGTTAAAATTACACGTGGCGTTGGATCAGCAACCGCTTGCAAATTAGTAGGTGCAATAAGCGGTGTTCTGGCTTCGTTAGTAAAACCGGAATAAAGTGTATTTTTAAATGCTCTAACTTTGAAGTAATAAACAGTATCGCGATTAAGTCCGGCAACCGTATAATTTGTAGTGTTTGCAGATAATGTTTTGAATAAAGTGAAATCGTGTGTAGCCGTTGCTTGCCAAATTTCAAAACCGTCTTCATCAGTGGAATTATCATTCCAACTTAATAAAAATGCAGTTCCGGGAGATAACTCCGAAATTGTTAAATTACTTGGATTTTTAGGCGGAAGGATTGGTACGTAAGCAGTATCTTCGTTCGAAAACATAGAATACGAACCGTTACCGGATAAATAACGAACTCTGTAAACATAAGTAAATCCAGGTGTGTAATTCGAATCGTAGAAAACCGTTTCATCCGGTCCAGTGGAAGCAATGCTTTCAAATAAATTTTCCGAACCGTAAATTTTTCTTTGGATCTGAGTCCCAAATTCCATATTCGAATTATCGTTCCACGTAAGTTTAACTTTTCGTGCATCCATATCGAACTGAGCAAGCAAGTTTGTCGGAGGCTGAATTGAAGATGAGCTTGTACGTACCGTCGTAATATTCGAGCTTGGCATACTGCTTGGAAGTACAGCAAATACTTGATAAGCATATACCGTGTTTGGTTGTAATCCTTCGTCAAAATATTCTATGGTATTAGGCGGAACAGTCGCAGCATCAACCCAATTTGTGTAATCACCATTATTATCGATAGTTGTTCTTTTTACAAGAAAGGCATTTTCACTAACCGAATTATCTTTCCAAATTAGACGAACAACAGTAGCACCAAGTGCTTCGGCTCTCAAATCGGTTGGAGCATCTCTACCACTTTCTCCGTTCGAGCTTACTTCATTCGAAAACTTGGAATAACCGTATTGATTTTTAGCACGAACTTTATAATAATAAGCAGTATAAGAATCTAACCCAATATCCCGATAATTCGTTGTATTTTCGTTGAAAACTTTGTAGGGCTCTCCACCATAGCTTTCGTTATCTCCAACGCTTCTCCAAAGTTCATACATATTTTCATTATTCGAATTGTCTTTCCAGCGGAGCAAAACTTCGTGTTCGTTAAATGTTGATAAAATTAAATCGGAAGGTGCACGGGGAACACCGGTTACATAAACTTTTTGTACTTTGCTTTGCGATATTCCACCACCGTCTTTGTAGCCGTTAATGTAATATTCTATTGTTGAACCAATTGCATCCTCGGTAACAGTAAAATATAGGCTTGAATCCGAAACAAATGTACCGACTGAATGCCCCTCTACAAAAATTTCGTATAAACCAATTGAAGCATTGTGAGTTTCAAGTAAAACATCGTTTTTCCCAACGTAAACCGTATCACCGGTTATGGGGTATGCAATATTTAAAACTTCTGTTTCTCCCGGAGGATTTGAAACAGCTTCCACGCATCCGTAGGAAATTACAAATACGGGGAGAAGTACAAGAAACAGTAAAAATATTCTATTTTTTTTCATTAATATTTTCATAATCAACAAGTAATGAACGTGTATCGTGACTTTCTAATTTATCAACATAAAGATACAAAATTTGTGTTTTATTATCGTATTTGTATTCATCAATTTTGGTATTAATAATATCCGATGATAGTTTTACATTATAAACGGGTTTATTTATAAATATTTTTACAACAAAATTATACATATCATCATCGCTTGGGTTCGAAATTTCAACGGCTAATCTTCGTTTGCTTCTAACATCCAATCTTATTTCAACTCCGTGTTTACGGAACCACCAATCTTTTAATCCGTCTATCGAAGTAACCCAAATATTTTTTTCTTGCAAATATTTTAATACTTTTTTCAAAACAGCAATGTTTTCCGCACGAAGTTGACCGTCCGTATGAATTTTAAGAATATACAATCCACCGGTAAATTTTATTCTATCAATATCTTCATAATAAGTGTACTCTTGGAATTCCGGTTCTTTCAAATGAAAATCTCGTAAAATTACATAATCGTCTCGCGAAGTATTGGAAATCACAAGAATTTTCTTACCGCCATAAATCTCCGTTTTTGGAACTAATCGATCTATTAATGAATCGGCAAAAATTACATCCATATCGTTTTGGGACATAACTTGCAATGTGGATTTGTCAAAAAATCCATAAAGCGGCATAATTTTAGTAACTTTTGTTCCAAGTACGGAATCGGCAAGATTTTTCGCATTAAGAATAACTGCCCGCTGTTCATCTAAACTACTTAATTTATTCGTGGTATCTAATAAAGATTCCTTGTAACCTAAATCGACAATTAATCCTATATCTCTTGTTTGGGAAACATTTCGTAATTGTTTTTTCAATAAATTCACATTGTCAACACTTGTAAATATTGAAGAAGTAAAATCAGTAAAACTAGATAATGCACTTAGGTTTTTGAAATTTTGCGGCTCTTTATCTATTACAGGAACAAATATTGCAGCAGCAACGTAAGGTGAGGGCCAATCGATAAATTGAACCGTTGGACGATAAAGTAACCAATTTAGAGAGCTTGTAAATAATCTATCGAAATAAATGTAATCTTCTTGCCCGCCAATAACGGAATTGAGTTCAAATCCGTACCAAACAAATCTTCCTTTACCATACGTTCCATATGCAATGCCTGCACTTTTTTGGATATTTTCGAGAACAAGTCCACGTTCGTGACGGAAATCGTACCAATAACTAGCCTGAATTGTTCGTGGTTCAAGAACTTCGGCATAAATTGGTCTATCCCATGTTGCAATATTAAGTGTATATCCGGTTGGCACACCGGCTGTAATAGGTAAATTGCCTCTAATTGTGTGAATTCTTCGAGTTCCTTCCTCCGGGTCAATCTCTTTGGTAAATTTCAAACCAAAAACTTCTGTAAAGAAATTCCAACCGTCCCATTTCCCATCAGGAGAAAAAGTTGCGATTCCGGTTGTTGCAAATAAGCTCCCGCCCTTTTTCAAAAATTTTCTGATTTGAACTTTTTCTCTATCACTAATTGCTTTTGCTCCGGGAGCAATCAGTAATTTGTATTTAGATAAAACTCCAACTTCAATATCCAAATCCGTAATTAAATCGTATTTAACTTTATGACTATTGAGGAAATTTTCCCACGTCGAAACAATATCGCTAATCCAAGTACTGCCCTCCGGTAAAATATTTTCCGTAAAACCGGAATAAAGTAAAGCAACTTGCGTTCTTTCTTCTAAAGCTGCTTTGATATTCTTTTCAGTTGGAGCAATTTCATCAATTTCAATTCTTCCGAAAGCACCTTGAATAATCAGCAAATAAAACATTATTCCGGCAACCAATAGAGCAACACCGCCGAAAATAATTATCAATAAATTTACCCGAAGTCCTTTAATCTTATTTTCTTCATCAAATTGTTCTTCGGTATTATCAACATTAACCGGTTTGTTTTCAGGTTTCTTTTTCCGTTTCCAGAATTTTAACGCCACCGCAATGGTTCCTCGTCTTCTTTATTCGCTCTTTTTGTTTCTTCAACACCGGTATAGCCGGCCGAGGTATAACGACTAAATCTACTGCGTGTATCATATCTTTCCGCGTTAATCGTTGAACGCCTTGGCGAAGGAGGTGCAGCAGGTGTTTCTTCGTCCATCGAAAGACCTAAAATTGTAGGCCTCATCTCGGGACGAGTATTTCCCGCATCTGTTGTAAACATTGGAGAAGTTTCGCGAGTTGAATACAATGATTGAGCATAAGTAGAACGTAAACCGGCATTTCCGGTTACACGTAACGTATCTTGTGCCACTTGTGGAGTAACAAGTTCTGCGGGAATTGCTTCCGGTTTCGGTTGCTCTGCTGTTTTCCCTTTTTTCTCTCTTAATTTGTAAAGTACGTATGCACCTACCGAGAGAATAAACGTCGAAACAGTAGCGACCAGAATTATTAAAGATAATATAGGTATTAATTCCATTTTATATACTCCTGAAATTACTTTCTATTTTTTTATTCCTACTCGTTCGAGTTTTCCCCAACTCATTGCCAATCCTAAAAATTCTTCAATTGTTGCCATTCCTTTGGTAATATCAATCATAAGAACGAAGAAGATTCTGTAAATCAAAGAGTAAGGAATTAATCTTGCCTCTTCTTTTTCGGCAGATACACAGAAAATTGCAGCCATAAAGTCAAGAATAGCAATGCCAAACCACCAAAAAACAATCAAACTTGTCATTCCATAAAACAAAGCGACAACAATAAAGAAAAGATTAGCAAAGATATTCATTGCCGGCCAAAGTAATGCTTCGAAAGCCATTGACCATAAAATAAGCGTATTATTAAAATTAATTATCGGATTGTACAAAAACTTTTTATGTTTACGAATTGCTTGCAAAATTCCACGCGTCCAACGATAACGTTGCTTTAACAACTGAAATAGTGTTGATGGTGCTTCCGTCCAAGCTTGGGCTTCCGGTTCGTATTCAATTTTCCAACCTTTTGCCAAAATTTTAAGTGTTAAATCGGCATCCTCGGCAAAAGTATCGCTTGAATAATAACCAGCATCGTGTAAAGCTCTCTTTCTAAAAATACCAATCGGACCCGGAATAATATTTACCATTTTTAAGAAACCCTGTGCCGAACGAGCCATATTCAAACCTTCGATATATTCGAGAGCCTGCAAATCCAAAAGAGGTTTTCCACGATTTATTACTTTTACATTTCCAGCTACTGCACCAACTTCCGGATCTACAAAATGTCTCATCCCCATTTTCAGAGTTTTGGGAGATAATGCCGAATCACCGTCCATACACAAAACAAATTCTGCTTCGGAATATTGTATTCCTGCATTCAAAGCTTTCGACTTTCCACCATTCGGTTTATTTATTAAAGAAACTTTGACCCAAGACATTTTCCCTTTATGTAATCCTACCAAGGATTCACCAATTTCGGCTGTATTATCAGTTGAACCGTCATTAACAATAATTATTTCATAATTGGGATAATCCAATTTTAGTAACGATTCAATTGAATCTTTCAAAACCTTGCCTTCGTTGTAAACAGGAACAATAATGGAAACAAAAGGTGAGTAAAAGGGTTTTTCCTCAACCGTGTATTTTGACATATAAAAATAAGATAGCCAAATCAAGGTAAAATACCGAGCTAACAAAATAAACAGAAATAAAACCAAAGCAACAATTGAAGCGTAAACAAAAAGTCCGCTTAATGGAAGAATTGTCATTGGAAGAGTTATAGCAATGATAATGATTAAAATAATAGAAATTATTCCCGAAATAATAGCCGATTTGAGCTTCTCCTTTTTAAAGTCTCTTTTTGGAGGCTCAATCTCTCTATTATCCAAAACAATTTTCAGTTTTTCTTTTTTTGCATTATTCATTGTTATGCCTTAATTATGTGCGAATTTTTTTCGCTAAAACTCCTTTAAAATATAATATAAATTATAAATCTTTTCAAGATAATATCTTACAAAAAATATTTAAAGTATTCATCTAAATTTTCAGCGTATCTTTTTGAAAAATAATCAAAACGGTGTCCATTGCAAACTAACACCAATTGCACGAGAACGATAACCGAGATAATATCTTTGCGATTGACGGAAAAATACAAAACCGCTTATGAACAAATTATCGTAAGGTTTATATCCGGCATCTAATCTTGCATCCCAAATAAAATAAGTTGTTTTGGGTACATATCCAATTTTTCCACTAAACTTTAAATTCCATTGCTTGTCTTTATAAAAATTCCATTCTCCCCAAATAGAATGCGAAGAATAATCTTGCGGAGAGTAATAATATGTTGACGTAAATTGATAGTCAATATAATTGAATTCGTAACCCAATATGTAATTTCCGCCAAAATGTCTTCCAATTCTAAACAAAAAATCGTTTCCCCAATTATTTCTGGTTAAAGAGCCGGGTAAGGCACGTAAAAATGCCCAATATCCACGCATTGTTAAATTCGTGGGGAAATTATAATATCCGCTTAACTTGTAAATTTGCGATGTAATTTTGTAAGGCACTAAATATGGTGAGTATAGAATTTCAGCACCATCTCCTTGTTGGAAAAATCCACTAATGCTATATTTCCCGGAATCAGCATAAGTTGCAATTACTTCATATTCTCTTCTATTATAATAATCACCGAACATCCTTCCAATTCCACCGGTTATCCTCAACTTTTTTGTTGGAACAATGTGCAGATAAAACATCAATCGATGAAAATAATTATTTATGTTTCCATCGGACAAAATTCCGTAACGATATCCGGCACCAACCGATATCCACCGAAAGAGTCCGGTATTAGCATCAACACCAATGTAACCGTATGTAAAATCAAGTAAATCATTAAAATAGTAGATGTACGGATTTAGATATAAATAAGAAAATAAATCATACCAAAGCGATGAGAAAAATCCCGGACCACCTTCTCCAACACCAGGCGGAAGCCAACTCAATCTTTTTTCGATTGAATATTTGTCCCATAAACTGTCCGGGACTGAATCATAGGCTTTTCTTGCATTATCAAATTCTTTCATTCTTAAATAAGAATCCCCAAGGAAAACTTTAACTTCGGCATTTGTCGAATCTTTTTGAGCTAATTTTTCAAATTCTTGTAGAGCCTCGGTGGAATCCCCGCCCCAAAAAAGACTTTTTGCTTTTAACAAACGAACCTGTTCGTTATCGTTTAAAGCAAGGGCTTTATCGTACGTCATTGCAGCGGAATCGTATTTATTTAAGACCATATATGCGCTTGCCAACGAAAGCAATACAGGATAATCGTCCATATTTAATTCTTGCGGTTTAGAAAAATATTCGTTGTATTTTTCTACGGCTTCTTCAAAACGGCTTTGGTGATAAAGCGAATCCCCCTCGGCAGCTATTGTTAAATATTTTTCATACTCTTTCTTTAATCTCAAAAGTTCATACATATTACTTAATTCTTTTACATCGTCGTTATCAGGAGCAAGGCTTTCTCCAAGTTCCACATAATGCTGCAAAGAGTCCAAATTGTTTTGATTATAATAATATAGCCCCAAAGTTGTAATTGCAGTAACGTTTTTCGGATCTTCTTTTAAAACATCATATAAGTTTTCTTTCGGGGCTTCGCTTTCGTCCAAAGTCCATACACCTAACTGCCCTGCGAGTAATTTATAATCAAGCTTATTTCCCCCATTATCCAGAACATCTTTAATTATTTCATAGGCTTTATCAAAATCGCGTTGATAAGAATATACTTTTGCCAGCTCGTATTTTGCATTAAAATCATCGGGCATTAGTTTTAGATATTTTTCTAATAACCCTTTTGCTTTATCATATTCTTCCAAATTCATATAATTTTTAGCTAAATCCAAAATTGCTTGTCTATCCGTAGAATCTTTTGCTACGGATTGTTCGGCAATTGCAATTTTTTGCTTGTAGTAATTATCCAATCTTTCTTTTAACTTTTTATACCTTTCGTCATCCGAATATTTTTCCGCAAGAATAGCAAGTTGATCTTTTGCTTCCTGATATCTTTTTTTATTTAATAACTCACGTACAAGTTTAAAACGAATGTTGTCGTTTTCGGGATTCTTAGATAATTGACGATAATATTTATCAATTAAGTAAACTTTTTCGAAATCTCTCGGTTGATACTGAACCAAATAACCTTTTCTCATTGCCAATTCCAAACCATCTTCGGCTTCTTTAAAATAAGGTTTAAAACTTAACGCTGTTCGAAATGCATTTTCCGCAGTTTTATATTTACCAAGCCAAAGTGTAAAATATCCGTAACGGCTCCACAACCTCCAATCGTCAGGATAGCGTTCAACGTATTTTTTTAATATTTTTTCGCCTTTTTTTATATGCTTTGTTTTGGTAAGAATTATTGTATATCGGATAATTTCATCGGGTGAAGCATTCGGATCGCGTTTTAGATATTCGTCGTACCACTTTTCCGCAAGGTCCCATTTTTCCATCCAACGATAACATTTACCAATTTCCAAATAATCAATTGCACTTTCGGGATTAATAGCCAACTCCCTTTTATGCCCTTCTATTTTTGATTCAAGAATTTTATACCAAACTTTAATTGTTCTATTCAAATTCTTTTTATACTCCGGATTACCCGGGTCTAAAGCCACTGCACGTCTAAAATCCAATACGGCATATTTATAAATTCCTTGTACCTCATAACACAATCCACGTAAATTATATCCATCTGCCTTTTGTGGATTTTGTGCTACATATTTATTTAGAACGTCAATTGCTTCTGCATATTTACCAATTTTCATTTGCCTAATGGCATAACGCTTCAATTGTTCGGCAGATCTTTGTCCAAAAGCAGTTAGTGAAAAAATTGAAATCAAAAGCAATATTTTGGCTAGTCGGTTCATTCTCCCAAAAAGTCAGTTATCGGGATATAAAGATTTTCAGTAGTAGTTGGCGAAGAAAGGTAATCTAAAATTGTTTCTGCACGGTCTAAATTTTCATCAACTTCATAATTAAAAAGCTTTACAAGATCTTTTGCTTCTTCTTTTGTAAAACCAAGATTTAGAATATTTGTATAAACATTTCTAACTATTTCAAAAATTCGTTCGTCTGTACTACGAGGAACAAGCACCATTGTTAAATCACCGATATAGCAAATTTTCTCGCGTCTTTGAGTAGAGGCAACAATAATTCCTTTTATGTCGTCTAAGTTTACTCCTTTGGTTTCGAGCAAAGCGATGGAAACCGCAAACGAAATAATATTAAATTTATCCGAAGTACTTCTAAATAATACAATTTGATTATTAATAATTAACGAAAAATCATTGTAGTTGTAAACGTTCGAAGCATTAACATTTACTACGCGAGTTGGAGTTTCCGTTTTTCTTGCTACTTCATTATTAATTTTTTCTGTTTCAATTCCACTTTCCGCATCAGTTCCGTAAACAGGATTTTCGTTAATCTCGTGTAAATTCCTTGCATAAAGTTCGTCGGCTTCTTCATCATAAACTCTTGAAATTTTTTCGGCTTCTCTTTCACGAACATCTGTAACAGAAAGATTTATTTCATTCTCCTCACCTAAGTTTACAACTACACCTTTGTATGGCAAAATTTTATATTGCTCCGAAAATTGTCCTTCCGTATGTCCAATATTTGGTGTGATAATAACCGTACCGCCGTAAAATTTTTTATCAATCTTACGAGCATCTTTTTTCAAATAAACCACACCGGTTACCAAACTAACTACCAAATCAACAATTTCATTTGCTCTTCTTGTAGCCGGTTCGGCAATTACAAAGAGACTTGTAATGTCTCTATTTTCAATTTCTTCAAGTAAATGTAAAAAAGATTTTTTAAGGGTTGCCAAATCGCGAAAACCAACATAAGGTGTTAATTCATCGAAAACAATTCTTTGAGGATTGTATTGTTTACTAACACTAATTATATCATTTAAGTATTCAATTAAAAGTTCATCGTTAACATTCGAACTATATATTTCTTCAGGACTTGCTACACGCACTACGATAATTAAATTTTTATCCATATATTTTTGAATATCAAAATTTAGTGATGCGGCTTGAATCATCAAGTCTTTGGGACGCATATTTGTAAAATAAACACAAACTTCCCCTTCTTCAGCGGAAGCCTTGGCAAACTGTAATCCAAGTAATGTTCTTCCCGATTTTCTAGCACCAATTACAAGGTAACTTCCACCTTCGTAAACACCACCCCATTTTTTATCTATTAAATTAAATCCAGATTTATGTAACCTTATTGGTAAACTCATAATTTTTATTCCTAAATTTTCTCGTTAAATCCCAATTATCATACCAAAAATTTTTGCGTTTTTTTTTCATTTTGACACAAAAAATAAAATATATTTTGTCCGAAATACCAAATTGTATTAAAATGAGACAATAATTATCTCAAATTTCCAAACACGAATACAGCAGTGGCATTAGCGGAAATTGTCGGTTCATTGCAAACATAATCATTTCTGTCATCTCTGTAATACGCATCGTCCGTTTGAAAAGCAGAAAATTTATCTTTTGTTTCGTAATTAATATTTAAATCACCATAAATTTTCTTCATAACGGGACCACCTGTTAATCCACCAGGTAATTTTCCTTTGTTAAAATATGCAACCTGATGATGAAAATGCTTTGTGTAATTTGCACCTTTGCCATAAATAAAACTAATTCCCCAAGGATTTCTACCTAAAATGTAGTCGCGGTTAATAAACTCAATTTTATCAAACGTGTTATCATTTGTAAATTTTTTATATAAAATATTCGTTAATGCTACTCCGAGTAAATTCATATTACTACCCCAATATAAGTCAACGCCCTCACCAAAAACTTTACTTTCGGAATGTTTTTTAAATTTTATTAATGATTTTTGAAGAAATTCAATAAAAGCCTTATCATATTTGGCAATTTTGTAATCCGCAATATTTGCAACATTTCCCCAGCCCCACCAAGCCTCCGTACCGGCTTTTCTTGCAAAATTTTCCGAATCTTGCAGATATTTTTCATTTCCGGTTAATTCATACAATTCAATTGCAGCAAGCGAAAGTTTTCCGTTAAATTTCGTATCCCTGTAAAAACCGGTTCCGGTTGTATCCAAATCGTCGCTTTCGTTAATCAGTTCGTAAAAGCCAATTGCAGTATTTTTAAGCTTTTCGGCAAATTCCGAGTAATGAATTTTATTTTCCCAAATTTTTGAGCCAAGTGCCAATGCAGCTACATAAATACCAATTAGATTTTTGCCAATACCTATAAAACCGGGTCTATCAAATTGTAGCGGGTCGTTTTCTGGTAATCGCCAGCCGACTTTCTGATCTTTTTCATTCTGGACTTGCGTTACTAATTTTCTGTTTTTATAATTGGCACGTAATAACCAATCAAGTCCAATTTTTGCTTCCTCAAGAATATCCGGCACTTGATTTTTATTCAAATCGAATGAAAATTTTTCAGGAGCAAAATCATAAGAAAAAAGTAGTAAATATGTGGAAAATGCAATTGTGTTCAAAAACTTAGTGTAATCGCCCGCATCGTGCCAACCTCCGGTTACATCAAAAATTTCGTGTCTTTCCTTGCCATTTTCTATAATTGAAGTAACATCGGAAATATGACATTTTTTATGCAAATAAGGATGAGTGGGACCGCATCTTTGAACTTCAAAAAATTTCAGTAAATATGAAGCAAAACCCGAATAAACATTATCGGAAATTTCAAATTGAGGAGATTTTGAATCAGCTATTAATAATGCAAATCGCCCTTTATTTTTGAAATCGCTAAAATCAATTTCGTATGAATAAGGAAATGAAGCATATTTTCCTTTTGAATTTCTAATGAAATCGGAAAAAACTTTTACATTAACTTTATCAACTAAATAAAACCTCCGACCGGTTAAATTAATATTACTGAGAACTATTGCAGATTTAACATCATCGGTATTGAATCCTACTTGATTTACGCGAATATAAATTTTAGGATTTCCGTTACTTTGAGCTGTTGAACAACCGGAAAATATTAACAATAAAACGAATAAAATCCGCTTCATTTTTACCTCATATAAAAAAAACTTAAAATTTGATAGTAAGTAAAAAAATATTAAATTTCAATTCCAAAACGAAACCTTTTTAGCACTCTTGAATCTAATCTGCTAAAAAAATCGGAGAACTTAATGGAACAAAAAAAGCAACCTAAAGTTATTATTTTTACTACGCCTACTTGCCGATTTTGCAACGCTGCAAAAAGATATTTTAGAGAAAAGAAAATTAAATTTACAGATGTTGATGTTTCTCGCGATATGAGAGCTGCTCGCGATATGCAAAGAAGAACCGGACAAACCGGTGTTCCTGTAATTTTAATCAATAACCGTCCTATCGTTGGATTTGACAAACCTAAAATAAACAAACTTTTGGGAATTAGAGGATAACAAAAAAGGCTGCCCTAAGCAGCCTTTTTTATTCAAAATTTATCTTAAAATAAATGTTTGGCAAGCTAATAATGCGGAAATAGTTACCAGTAAAAAGAATGTAACGAAAATAAATCTACCTAATCTGGACATTTTTTCCACCTTTCATTTTATTTGAAAGAACATATAAGCGTCCATTTATGGACGCCTTAAAAATTAAATTGATAATTATTTTAACAACATCAATTTTTTAACCGATACGAAGTTCCCAGCGGAAATTCGATAGAAATAAATACCGGAAGAAACTTTCTTACCGTTATTATCCGTTGCATTCCAAACAACGCTATAATATCCGGCAGATAAATCACTCGAAACAAGTGTTTTTATTTCTTTACCAGTAATATCATAAATCTTTAATGTTACAAAAGATTGTTCCGGTAATTGGAATTTAATCGTTGTTGTCGGGTTAAACGGGTTCGGGTAATTTTGCGAGAGTTCAAATTTCGCTGGAATTTGTGAGCCGTTATTAACAGCAGTTGGAGTATAAGTTGTAAATTTACCGACCGGCGAATAATATGATTCACCATTTTGATTAACCGATTTTACTCGCCAGAAATATTTTTGATTTTCTTGAAGTCCGTTAATCTGAACAAAAGGCTCGGAAATATTATCTATTTCGATAGGATTTGTGAAATCCTGAGTTGTTGAATATTCAATAACATAATTTAATGTTGACTCCGATTGAGCAGGTAAAACCCAACTTACAATCGGAGATGTTACAGTAATATTAACATTGTTAGGACTTCCAGGTAAAGGTGTAACTGGATTTGAACCCGGATTTACCGTAAAATGATAAGTTGAAGAATAGTTGGAATAAGTACTTCCTCCATAAAACGATCTAACTTTCCAGTAGTAAGTTGCACCAGGTGTTAAACCGGTTAAAGAAAGTGAATTAGATGTAGAAGTAGTTGTAGTTGTTACGGAAGGATCAAATACATCGGATGTACTGTAAGTAATTTCATAATTCTGAATACCAGTTGTTGAACCATTTACATACCAGTACAAAGTTACATTGTCATCGTAAATCACCGAACCATCATCGGGAGCAGAAAGTATTGGAACACCGGCTGTTGAAGGACCAACAACAGTGAAAGAACCTTCCGACCAAGCAGAGTAATTACTTCCGTCGTAGGAAGCAACTGCCCAGTAATAAGTTGAACCGTAAGTTAAGCTTGTTGTAAATGTATAATATGTTGTATTCAAATTCGTAATATCGGCACTTCCATCGTAATCGGTAAGCCAATCGGTTGAATTGCTACCTTCTTTCCAACGAACTACATATTTAGTTAATCCAAGTGAAGAACCTTCAAGATACCAGTATAAGGTAGGCTGATTTGTGTAAACTACCGGATTTCCGGTTGGATAAGTAACAACAGGATAACCATTCGAAACGCCGCCGGCAATTGTAAATGTACCAACCGGATTTGACCATGCGGATTGGCTTGAACCGTTATTTGAGCGAACTCTCCAATAATATGTTGTTCCAGCTGTTAAACCGGAAGCGTGAATGTAGGTTACATTCGTTGTTGTTGAACCGGTGTAATCCGGTGAAGCAAAAGTATTATCATCATCAACCTGAATATCATAAGTTAAACCTATTCCCGAATCATTAATATACCAATATAAATATGGAGAAGTTGTGTAAATTGTTACGCCTCCGGTAGGATATGAAACAATCGGAACTACCAACGTTCCGCTTCCGTGAGTGCTAAATGATTCTACACTTGACCAATCTCCAAATTCCGAGGTAGCCGCATAATATGGACGGACTTCCCAATAATATGTTGTTCCAGGAGTTAAACCTGAGAGCGTATGATACATTGCACTTGTTGCAGTTGCTATGTTTGCATCCGTCGGTTCGCTTACAGCACTTGCATCGTTTAATTCACCATTTGCATCTACACTATTGCTTGTTGCATAACGAACTTGATAAGTTACACCGGTTGCATATTGATCAACATACCAATATAGAGTTGGTGAATTTGTATAAACGGTAGCCCCGCCAATAGGATATGACGGAAAAACCGTAACAGTTGCACCACCGGCAGTATCAAAATAATAAGTAGATGAGTAATCAACAACTTCGTTTGAGGCATTAAGAACAATTACTCGCCAGTAATATCTTTTTCCGCCGTTGACACTTAATGAATAATAAGTATTTGTAGTAGTTACGGAAGTTGCAGATGCCCATTCCGAAGTTGTTGGCGGAGTATTATCACTCTGATCGGTTTCTTGATACTGAAGTTTATATTGTAACGTTCCGGTAGATTGATTAATTATCCAACCAAGTTGTACTGTTGTTAAATAAACAGTTGCACCATTATCAGGATTTGTAAGAGTTGGAGTTACATCCGGGAATGTAGTAAAATGATAAGTTGAACTATAATACTCATTTCCGGCATTATCAACCGAAGCAACTCGCCAGTAATAGATTGTACCATTGCTTAACGGGAAATTATTATCTGCTTCTGTAAATGCTTTGCTTAAATTTGTTCCTTCATCTTCTTCGAAAATTGGTGTTGCAAAATCACTTGCATCATCAACATAAATTTTGTAGGAAACAGCACCGGTTACAGCTTGCCAAGTCATTGTAGGTTCAATAGCAACTCCGGTCAAACCATTTACAGGAGCAGTTAACGTCGGTCCCGGAATTGTTAAAGTAAAACTTCCAGTTGTACTTACCTTGGACTCTCCATTATTTGGAGCTGTCGCATCATTTACTGTTGCAGTAACCTTCCAATAATAAACACCGGCAGAAGGAAGTGAAATTGATGTTGTTAATACTCCAGATACTGTGGAATTACCAACTACATTATTAAAAGCATTATCAGTTGCAACAACAACATCAAAATCCACATTGGAATAGTTTCCCGCCATACTCCAGTTAAAGGTTGTTGTAGAAGAATAACTACCACTTGGATCAATTAATGAGGGAGTAGCAAGTTCCGTAGTGAAAGAGTAACTGTGCCAAGAACCATCCGTCCCTGCTCCGTCTGTATCAGTATCTTTCACACGCCAATAATAAGTAGTATTATTAACAACAGTAACAGAAAGAGAAGTTGCGGAAGTACCGGAAATAGTAGCATTAGGGGATGCAAAAGTTGCATCGTCATCAAACTCTGCATCGTAAGGGCCATTGCCGTTGCCATCATCAAAATCCGTCCAACTAACAGAAGTTAGTGTTGCAGAAACTGATGTAGCTCCATCGGCTGGCGTTACAGGAGTTTGAGAATATATCTGTGATGAAAAAACTGCGAAAAGTAAAACAAGTAAGGTAAGCTTGAGACGTTCCATAACATCTCCTTTATTTTGTTGGTTTAATATAATAATATTAATATTGACTTCAAAATATCAGGGAAAAGAACATTTGGGTATGATTTAAATCACAATTTGAATTTTATTGAAAATTTTCCGTAAGATGATTTTTTGCTAAAATAAAAACTTCTTTCCAATTATCTATTTGTGGTTGACGGAAAATAGTTATTGAAGGATACCATGTTGATTTACTTTCATCCATTCCCCAGCGCCAATCGTGATTTTTAGAAAGCAAGAGTAAAACCGGTTTTCCCATTGCACCGGATAGATGTGGAATAACTGTATCGGTAGTAATAATTAAATCGAGATTATCAATAATAGCGGCGGTATCCGAAAAATCTTTTAGATATTCGGATAAATTCACGACTTCATTTTCGAGTAAAAACTCTTTTTCGCGATCAAAAATATCTTTTTGCAAAGAGAAAAAAACTGTGTTTTTTATTTCAAATATTTCCTTAAAGAATTTAACATTCGTCGAGCGAATATGATTTTTTGCAAATGTTGGATTTCCACGCCACGCGATGCCTATCTTTTTTTTGTCAGTATTTAACAAAGCACGCCATCGTTCGGATTTTTCTTTATCAGCAAAAATATACGGAATATCAATTGGGATATTTTCTTTATTAATCTTTAAAGCATAAGGCAAACTCATTAACGGAATTTGCAAATCGTATTTTGACATTGGTGAAAAGTCCGGACGCGTTGGGACAACTCGGTCAATAAAATCAACGTTTTTGAGCAATCCTAATAATTCAATTTGAACTTCTAGAATTATTTCTCCAACTCTTTCCTTTGCAATTTTCAAAAATCGGATAAATTGAATTACATCACCGAAGCCTTGATCCGCATAAACATAAAGAGTTTTATCTTTTGCCACTTCCCCGTTCCAACGTTTGCCCGGCAATTCTTTCCGCTTTAATTCATCACTTTTAAATCGATATTCGAAAAGTTCAAATCCTTTTTCGTAATTACCGGTTAATAAATATAGCATTGACAAATTGTAATATGCGGAATAATAATCTGGATTTATCTTAATTGAGATTTCGTACTCCGAAATTGCTTCGAAAACTTTTCCACTTTCGGCAAGTGCCAAAGCATAATTGTAATGTGCCAAATAATTTTTTGGATCTCTTTCAACAGCTTGACGGAAATAATTTAAGGCAATATCAATATCTCCTTTACGAAAGAATGCTATCCCCAAATTAATTAGTGGTGTTGCCGAGTTTGTTTCAATTTCCGAGACCTTTTTTAGTTTTTCAACTGCTTTCGAAAAATCGCCCGTCTGCAAATAAACAAAAGCAAGTAAATTAAGGACTCCCGTATTACCCGGTTCTTCAACCTCTTTATTTACAAGTAATTTTCTCGCTTCCGAAAATTTTCCTTCGTTTAATAAAGATTTTATTTCAACTGGAATCATTTTTCACCTTCCAAAACTTTGAGTAATCTATTCTCCAATTCACTTATTACGCTATCCCAATTTCCGTATTCTTTTTGACGTAACAAAATAGCGCTCGGGTAAAACTTTGTCTTTTCACCGGCAGAACCCCATCTCCAATCGGGACTGTAATGCAATAACCCAATTGACTTTTTCCCCAATGCTCCCGCAAGATGAAGAAACACTGTGTCAATCGAAATAATCAAATCCATTGTATTCATTAGTTTGGCAATTGAATAAAAATCCGTAAAATATTTTTCTTCCCAAATAACATTGCTAAATTTATTGATAAAAGAAAATTCTTCATTGTTTAATTCTTTTTGTAATAAATAAAATTCTAAATTTTTGTGTGCAAATAAATTTTCAAATCTCTTTAAATCCAAATGCCTTTTTCTTTGATGTACAGGGAAAGGATTACCTCTCCAAGCAATAGCAATTTTAGGTCTATCGGTTTTGATTGAAAATTTTTCATCTACGTCAATATATTTTCCCGGTGAAAATATTTTACGAAATACCTTGTAATAAAGGGGGAAAAGCGAAACAACCGGAATTGAATAATCATAGTTAGCAGCATTAACATAATTTATATTTAACGCTTCGTAAATAAATTTTTGCTTTTCAAATAACGGAACAAGAGAATCTCGAACCGCTACTGATATTTTATTTTTTTGTGCAAAAGGAATAACGAACCTGATGAATTGAATTGTATCGCCTATTCCTTGTTCCTCAAAAATTAAGATATTTTTGTTTTCAAGTTCATTTAATTTTTCCGGTAATCTCGGATTTATTAACGGCGGATTTATTTTAAATCGTGCGTCGTAAAAATCAAATCCTTCTTCAAATTTATTTTGCGAAAATTTAACTTCGGATAGAGCCAATTTGTATTCCGCTTTTTCTTCGATAGATAATGCGGTAATAATTTCTCGCTCAGCTTTTTCAAATTCCTTTTCCTCTTGAAAAATCAAGCCTAAATTGTAATGCAATTCGGCATCGTCTTTATTTTCAGTTAATAGTTTAATATAAATTTCTTTTGCATTTTTAATTTCGCCAATTGTATAAAACACAGAAGCAAGATTAAACCAAGCGTAATAATAACTTGGCGAAAGCGAAATTGCTTTGGTGTAATATTTTATTGCATCAGAGAAGTTTTCTTTTTCAACAAAAAATTTACCTAATAAGAAATTAATTTTCGCAGAATTCCCAAACGTGGATTTTATTTTATCGAGATTACGTTCGAAGTTTTGCAATTCACCAGTAGTTAGCAACAACAACAAATAATTGTAATAAATATCTTCCGATAGAACATCGGGGAAAAGTTTTTCGTAAAACTTGCGTGCCTCTTTCAATTGCCCGAGTTTATGGTAAGCGAGTGCAATGTTAAAAATAATTTCATTCGACTCGTTTCCATTATTGTATGCCTCCAAAAGTATTTTCAATCCTTCTTGCATTTTGCCGATTGAGAACAAATGCAATGCGTTGTTCAGAAAAATTTCAGCCGTTTCGTTTACATCAACAATTTGATTATTTGATTTTCCAAATCTTTCTTTCAACGTCAAAGAAACTTTTTTCAAAACATCATTCCAATTTCCTAATTTATCTTGAATAAACATTTCAACATTATTGTACCAATCGGTTTGTTTTCCGTCTTGCCAACGCCAATCGGAATTTTTGGGAAGCAAAAGCAAAGTATTGATTTTTAAAGTTAAGGCAAGATGAACAATTGCAGTATCAACTGAAACAAGTAAATCAATTTCGGGAAGTAATTTCGCAGTATCAAAAAAATCGTTTATCGATTCGGATAAATCAATAATTCCGTGTTTACTTAAAATCGCTTTTTCTTCCTCAGTAGGGGTCGGCTCAAACGAATAAATTTCGCATTTGCAATTTTCGAATGCACTTAATAATTGAGCTAATTTTATTGAACGATATTTATCATTTTCGTGATTTGCATTTCCCCGCCAAAAAATTCCAACACGATTTTGAGTTAATTTAACATTTGATTTTTGAACATCGAAAAGAGATGAAGCTAACGAAACATTTTCAGCATTTAATAAAAACGGCAAACTTAACAACGAAATTTTACAATCGTAATTTTTTAATTCAGAATTTTCTTCATCCCTAATAAAAACAGCATCAAAAAGACCGCTCGCTTCAAAAAGCCTTGCCAGGGCTTTACGAACTACAATCCCAATTTTTTTCGCATTTACATATTTTACAAAGCGAAGGAATTGAATTGAGTCACCAAAACCTTGCTCTTCGTAGAAAAGAATTTTTAAGTTACTTGCATTCGTTAAATTTTCACATTCAGGTAATTGAATTAAATTTTGAAAATAATCTTTTTTTCGTTTCCGCCATTCGAATTCTTCCCAAGCCTTGCCGTAACGCCCGAACCTCAATAAAATCAAGGATTTGTTCCAATGTGCCTCGGCAAATCCGGGATTAATATTAATTGCTTTATCATAAAATTCTAATGCCTTCTCGTATTCGTAAAGTTTTTCGTACAGCACTCCAATATTGTAATAAATTGAATCTTCTTCGGAATAACCGGTTGATAAAGATTTTTCAAAAAGTTGAATCGCATTTTTGTATTCACTATTCATTCTCTTAATCGATGCTAACAAATAATATGCTTCCGGGAAATGATTATTGACTTCTAGTATTTGATTTAACAAGGCTTCCGCTTTATTGAATTTTTCGGCTTCAAAATAGTTCTTTGCCGCATTATATAAAAAAGAGATTTCATCTTTATTTATTTCGAACAAATCAAAGTAAGTTTGAGCTGCACGAATTTTATTTCCACTCTTTTCGTATGCTTTTGCAAGTATGCTTAATAATTGGGGAAAAGTTTTGTTTAGTTGGTTTTCTTCAATAAAATCAATAACCTTTTTAGCTCCGCCACGTTTAATTTTTTTTTCGAGGAATGTTAAAAATTTGCTTGAAATTTTTTCATTGTTAAAAATATCGGTAAGAATTAATACAACATTGCCCTCTCTGTTTGTCAATAAGCTTTCAAAATCAATATTTTCAACCTCCTCTTTCATTCGATGCTTTTTTTAATTTATCAATTATTCCTTGCAATTTGTTTTTCAATTCCGAGTTTTCCGAATGATGTTCTTTAACCACATTTAATAACATTTCCAATTTAGGAAGATTCATTTGCTTTAAATATATATTGAACAAGTACCAAAAAGTCATTAAATCTTCCGGGTTTAATTCCAGTGCTTTTTCAAAATACTTTACACTAATTTCCGGGTATTTTGAAATTAACCGACTTCCCGCTGCGTAATTGAACGTATAATCATTTTCAAAATAAGGTTTTAATAAACTTAAACTTTCCTTAATCGTAAAATCATTCAAGTAAGAAAAAGATTTAACAAGGGAATTTATATCAATTTTATTTTTGATTTTCTCAAAATTTTCCATTGTGGATTTATCAATTAATCCTCTACTGAAAATTTCGTGATAAAACTCCATTACCATTTTATCTTCTTCTGCAATTTCAACACGCGAAAGTTTCTCAAAAAAGAATTCAAAAAGTTCTTTGTTTGAAATAATCAAAGCAACGTTGATTCCGTAAAGCAACATATTTTTTTCGTTGATGAAAATATCAAATTTTGTCGTCCGTTTTCCTTCCAATAATTCCTGATTGTAATTGTAAGCTTTAATTACGTGTGAAGAAATAATTCCCTTTTTATCTTCACCTTGCCACATATCCAAATAAACATTAGAAAGCAATACGTGAAGCAATGGTGAACTCTCCACATATTCCAAACCTTTTTTAGCGTATGTTTCCGCTTGTTGTAAATTGCCTTTATGGAATTCGCTTGCCGCCAAATATCGATACGCTTGTGCAAGATGATTTTCGTCCAGTACCGGATTTTCGATCACCTTCAAAAAATATGGGACAGATTTTTCCGTTTCTTCAAGCATCATATACGATTGCCCGATTTGAAAAGCATCGTAAATCGAACCGGTTTCTTCATAATCCTTTAATAACAAATCAAGATTTCTACGAGCCTTCTTTAAAAGAATTTCTTTATCTACATTATACCCTAAATGAATAATGGTTATGTTTGAGTCCAAAAATTCGTAACCTAATGCACGTAATGAAGGCTCAATCTGTTCGTGAACTTTCCCGGTAAATCGGGCTTTCGGATCGTATCTGAAAAATCTTAAAAATTTCATTGAGGAAGGCAAAGCATCTTGCTCGGAATGACTTACAACATTACAAAAATATGCAATATTACTATTATTTGTAATGTAACGTTTTATTTCATTAATAGAATCTTTATCGAGGCGTTCATCAGCATCAAGATATAAAACCCAATCGGAAGTTACCTTTGATAATCCAAAATTACGAGCAGCGGAAAAATCATTTTGCCATTCGAAGTGAAAAATTTTGGCATTGTTTTGTTTAGCAATTTCAAGTGTTTTATCGGTAGAACCGGTATCGACTAAAACTATTTCATCAACAACATTTTTTACGGAATCAAAGCACCCTTGAAGATATTTCTCTTCGTTTTTAACAATAATGCATAATGCAATTGTTGACATTAATTATTTCCGGTATCGTTATCGTCAAGTCCTAAGGCTCTGTTAACTTTTACCAGTTCACTTAAAGCGTATTTATTATGAGGATTTATCTTTAGCGATTTTTCCAAATATTTTTTCGCTTCTTCGTCTTTTCCCATTAAGAAATGTACAGTCCCCAAGCCTGCGTAACCTTGTGCTGTTTCGGGATTATACTCAACAGATTTTTTGAAATGTTCTAATGCAGTTTCATTATCTTGAATTCCCAAATAATTAAAGCCAAGGAAATTATTTATGCTTGATAATGCAAATGATTTATCCTCTTCTTTAAAGTTTTCAATAATTAACTTTTCGGCTTCCAATAATTTCTCAATTGCTTCTCTAAATTCTTTAACTGCAAAATCATCGTAAGCATCTTCAATTAACTTTTCAATTTTTTCTTCCGGTGTTAGTTCATCACTTCCATCTATTTCCATATTTGTTGGGTCAATGTCTTTTTCCAACAATTTACTAACCTTTTTCAAACCGGCTTCGGCAAATTTATTACCTGGGTCATTCTTTATAGCCCATTCGTACATTACTTTTGCATTTTCATCTTCTTCAAGCAGATAGAAAATTTCGCCAAGTCCGGCACAGGCTTGGGAACTTTCGGGGTTAAGAACCAATGCATTTTCGAATGATTTTCTTGCTTCATCAAACTGATTTAATCCCAAATAACAAAAACCTTCAAAATTCAAAATGCTTGCTAATGCAATTTTGCCTTCTCGGTGACTGGGAGTTTCTTCATAAAAATTTTGTGCTTTTTTCAAATCTTCAATTGCCGATGCAAAATTTTTATTTGTAAATTTTTCGTAAGCAGATGTAATTAGTTCATTAAATTCTTCACTATCTTCAATATCAATTCCCAATTTTAAGGTATTATGATCGGCAGGTAATCCGAGGGACTTATTCACTTTTGCCAAACCGGCAATCGCAAAACTATTTAGAGGATTATTTTTAACCGCCCATTCGTACATTACTTTTGCCTGCTTGTCATTTCCGGTTAAATAAAAAACTTCGCCAATACCGGCACAAGCTTGCGAACTATCGGGATTAAGTTCCAACGATTTTTCGAATGTTTCTTGCGCTTCAGCGATTTTTTCCACAGCTAAATAATTAACTCCGATAAAATTCTTAATTCTTGCAAGAACATCATTTTTATTTTCAATTTCCGATCCTTCTATCTCCATAAAAAGATTATTTAAGATTTCAATTGCTTCGTTAAATTCCTTCGCTTCAAATTTTGAAAAAGCTCGGGACATTTCTTCTTCAACTTTACGCTCTATTTCCTCATCGGAAATTGTTTCTTTTAAGCTGTGAACTGGAGATAATCCAAGATCTTGATTAACTTTTGCTAAACCGACTAAAGCGTATTCATCATTCGGAGACACTTTAAGAGCCTGCTCATACATTATTTTACTATCTTTTTTCAACCCTTTTTTGTAGAAGTACTCACCTAAACCAATAAAAGCGGGAGCAGAATTTTTATCAACTGTAAGAACCTTTTCAAAAACTTCGCGTGCTTTTTCCAAATTATTTTCGGCAAGCAAAATATTTCCTTTTAGCAAAAGGACATCAACGTTATTTTTATCTTCAATTTCGTTTAATTTATCAAGCGCTTCGGAATATTTGTTATCGATAAACAAAGAATATGCGTCGTCATATTTCTTTTCATCGCTGTTTTCATCAATTTCTTCATCTAATGAATTGTGATCGGAGGGATAGCCTAAATATTTGTTAATATTTCTTAAAGCAGTAATTGCCCGAATATTTTCAGGTTCGTTCTTAACAGCCCATTCGAACATTTTTTTTGCTTCTTCTTTCATTTCGGCAATGAAAAATATTTGTCCCAAACCAAGACAAGCTTCAGCAGAGTTCGGATTTAGTTCCAAAGCCTTTTGGAAAGCTTCCAATGCAAATTCAACATCTTCTTGTTCAAGTGCAATAACTCCTCTTAAAACATTAATATCTTCAAGTGATATTTCATTTGCATTTTCTTCAAAAGAATTTTCGGCTTCGGACAAAGCATTTTGTGCTTCGTCAAAATTCCCTTCCTTAAACAATTCGTAAGCTCTTTGAAACTTTTCTATAAAGCTCATAATTTAATCCTTAATTTTTTTACGACGCATTATTTTAATACAGCAATTAAGTGCATATTTTATGCCAACACAATAATTAAAATCGTTGGGCTAAATATTTCAAACTTTTGCCTTAAAATAAGCAGTTGCCTAATATTAGCCAAATAGAAATTCGATTTATTACAGATATTTTTTTGAAACGTGTTTGATAATTTTATTGTAAGCATCATCAACAGTATCGCAAAAATCAAATAATTTTAAGTCTTTTTTGCTAATTGTTCCGGCATCAACAAATTCTTGGAAATTGATTGTCTTTTTCCAATATTCCGAACCGTAGATAATGATTTTCAAATCCTTATGGATTTTACGAGTTTGAACTAATGTCATCGCTTCAAAAAGTTCGTCCATTGTTCCGAAACCGCCCGGGAAAACTATTAAAGCTTTAGCCATATAAATAAGCCAAAATTTACGTACAAAAAAGTAATGAAATTCAAAAGCCAATTCGGGCGAAACGTAGTCGTTTACGTATTGTTCAAACGGCAAACTAATATTCATACCAATTGATTTTCCTTTCGCTTCTTTTGCCCCGCGGTTAGCCGCTTCCATAATTCCAGGACCACCACCACTTGCAATAATAAATTTTCTTTCGGGATGGCCGAGTTCATTTGACCAAAGTGTTAAACGTTTCGCCAATTCGCGTGCATCTTCGTAGTATTTCGAAAATTCCAAATCTCTTTCGGCTTTTTGTAATTTTTGCTTGTAATTTCTGCCTTTATTCTTTTGTTTTTTCAACTCACGTAAATTCTTTTGTGCTTCCGCTTTTGATAATAACCTTGCAGAACCGAAAAACACAAAAGTATCGGTAATTCCATATTTACTAAATCTTGCATCCGGTTCAATAAATTCTGCAAGTACACGAATTTCCCTTGCTTCGTGCGAAGTCAGAAACTCAATATTTTTATACGCTTTTTTAGGTTTAATTTTTTTCTTGTTCATTTTCACTCCAATTTTTTAAAATAAAAATTCCCCGTTATCTGGCGGGGAATAATATTAAATAATCTTTAAATTAATTTTCTTCGCTGGTATCAACAATTTTATATGTGTGAGTAATTTCAACAGAAGGTCTTAACATTGCAGTAACACCGCAATATTTATCCTGCGAAAGTTCAATTGCTCTTTCAATATCTTTTTGTTTTACGTTTTTACCGTAAAAAACATATTCGAGTTTAATGCTTTTATATACTTTCGGGTGTTCTTCGGTTTCTTCGGCGGTAATGTTCATTTCAAAACCGTCAAGTTTAACTCTCTTCTTTTGAAGTATTGCCGCTACGTCGCTTGCAGTACAACCGCCCAAGCTTAAAAGCAAAAGTTC
>CAYZGB010000004.1:0-2657 GCA_964477915.1 uncultured Melioribacter sp.
ATGTTGTAATTTTAGCAACATTCATAAAATCAATCACATCTTTTGTAATGTAGGACGAATAAATTTCTCCGAGTAATTCAATTTTTTCATCGATGTTTTTCAACAATAGAATTTCAGGATATGAACCAAATATTGTGAAATTGTTTAATTTTTCGGTTAGATATTTACCGTAAATTTTTTCTTGTTCATTCCAGTAGCTTAGATTTTGAGGAGCAACTTCGATTGTAGCAGTAGTTTTTGGGATGATATTCTCATATTCTACAAATTCCGTAAATGAAACCGGCAAAAGTAGTGTTTCTATTTTTCGTCCGGTAAGATATTCTTTTATTTTCGATTTCAACTCTATCGACGATGAACCGGTAATAAAAATCTTTATTTTTTTGCCAAGGTCGTAAATTCCTTTTAAAAATCTTCCGGGATTTTCCAACCTTTGAATTTCATCAATAAAGAGATAGATTCTCTTATTATTTGATAGGAATTTTTCCAATGTTTGAACAAATTGAAGGGGATTTGAAATTTTTTCTGTTTCGATAAATAAATCGAGATTAATATAAAAAATGTTTTTCGGACTAATATTTTTTTTTGTTTGCAAAAAATAAATTAGATGGAAAAGCAATGTTGTTTTACCACTTTGCCGAGGTCCGGTAATTACCTCAATTTTTTTATTAGAAAGTCTTCTAGTAATATCTTTTATTTGTTGACGATTAATAATTTGCGAAGGCTCGAAATCTCTGGTTTCGAATTTCTCCCATAAACCGTTCAAATCCAATGTTCTATATGAAATCATATTCATTAACTTTATATTTAACCCGACTAAATTTAAAGTCAAGTTTATAAATAGTCAAGTTAAATTTAAAATTGTTCAATTTTCGATGTTTTATGTCAATTGAATGAAATTCTTTAATTTCAATTGAATTTTTAGAAATTTAGGTAAAATGAAATCACCTAACAAAACATATGATTTTATAATAATCGGAAGCGGTTTTGGTGGATCGGTTTCCGCTTTAAGGTTATCCGAAAAAGGTTACAAAGTTTTGGTAATTGAAAAAGGGAAAGAGTTTAAGGCTAATGATTTTCCCAAAACAAATTGGAACTTAAAACGCTGGCTTTGGCTTCCTCTGTTTCGATTTTTCGGTTTTTTTAAGCTTACTTTTTTCAGACATATTACGGTTTTATCGGGTGTTGGTGTTGGCGGAGGTTCACTAGTTTACGCAAATACTTTGCCTGTGCCGAAAGATGATTTCTTCGAAGCAAAATCGTGGTCGCATCTTACTGATTGGAAAACCGAGCTAAAACCTTTTTACGAATTGGCAAAAAGAATGCTTGGTGTTGCAAGAAATCCGAGAATGGATACTGGCGATTACGCACTTCGTGAAATTGCGAAAGAACTTGGGAAAGAAAAAGATTTTGAGCTTACTGATGTTGCGGTATTTTTCGGCAAACCGGATGAAACCGTTCCCGATCCGTATTTCAATGGCGAAGGTCCCGAAAGAAGCGGGTGTAAATTTTGTGGTGCCTGTATGATTGGTTGCCGTTTCAATGCGAAGAATACGCTTGATAAAAATTATCTCTACTTTGCAAAGAAAAACGGTGCTGAAATTTTATCCGAAAAAGAAGTTTTCGATGTCCTTCCGTTAAGTAAAAATGGAGAGGAAGGTTACATTGTAAAGTGGAAAAGTTCTACAAAATTTTTCAAACGGAAAGGCGAATTTAAAACCAAAGGTGTGATTTTTTCCGGCGGTGTTTTGGGAACAGTTCCTTTATTGTTAAAATTAAAAAATTATTCTCTTCCGAATTTATCCGAAAAAATTGGCGTTGGAATTAGAACGAATTCCGAAAGTTTACTCGGTGTAACCTCAACTGAAAAAGAGGCTGTTTTTTCAGAGGGAATTGCAATTTCATCGATTCTTCACACCGACGAACATTCGCATGTCGAACCTGTTCGCTATCCTTCCGGTTCCAGTTTTTGGCGAATAATGATGGCGCCGGCTTTAACCGGCGATAAATGGTATGTTCGTTTGCATAAAATTATTACGGAGATTTTTCGGAATCCTGTAAAGTGGTTTAAGCTTTTTTTCGTAAAAGATTGGGCAAAGCAAACACAAATTTTGCTTTTTATGCAAACGCTGGATTCGACACTGCGATTTAGTCGAGGCTTTTTGGGAATGAAATCCGAAATGGATAAAGGCAAGACTCCGAGTGCATTTATTCCCGAAGCACACTCCATTGCAAAAAAATTTGCTGAAAAAGTAAACGGAACGCCGGTCGCTTTACTTTCGGAAACGCTAATGGGAATTCCTACAACTGCTCACATTCTCGGAGGTGCTTGTATGGGTAAAGATAAAGAGGAGGGCGTAATAGATAAGGACAACAAAGTTTTTAGCTACGAAAATATGTATGTTTGCGATGGCTCGATGATTAGTGCAAATCCGGGGGTTAATCCATCGCTAACAATTACCGCATTAACCGAAAGAGCAATGAGTAAGATTCGCGTGAAAAGTGAGATGTGAACGGAATTTGTACGTAGTCCATTGTCCTTCGTCCGTGGTCAATTCTAAATTTGTCATTGCGAAGCCGACGTGGTCCCGAAGTTGTAGCGAAGCGGAAACCCCGACGAGCGAAGCAAGTCGGGGCAATCTCCGAAATATTCAGCAATG
>CAYZGB010000004.1:2757-35074 GCA_964477915.1 uncultured Melioribacter sp.
CGGAAACCCCGACGAGCGAAGCAAGTCGGGGCAATCTCCGAAATATTCAGCAATGTTTTTTTATATTCCTCCGTCCGAAACTGAGTTTCGGACGGAAATAGCATCCGAAATTTTATCTTGGTTACTGTAAAAAGATTTCTCCGCCGATAAATCGGTGTTCGAAATGACGGCGAAAGAACTGTCCCGTAGGGACGACATCTTTGTAGGGACAGAATAACCAATAAAATCAAAGCTCCGTAGGAGCGAAATCAAAATACAATAAACAAAACAAAAATTCTTTCATACGCTTTTCATATTTTCGAGGTTACAATTAAATAATTTTCTCAATTGAATGAATAGCGATAAATACATATTAACCGGAAAAACAATAGATGAATTACAAGAGTTCGTAATTTCACTCGGCGAACCGAAATTCCGAGCAAATCAAATTTTTGAGTGGTTGTATGATAAACGAGTTTTCGATTTTGACGAAATGTCGAACTTATCTAAATCATTTAGGGAAAAATTAAAAGAGAATGCCGAAATATTTTCTCTCGCATTGCGTAGTAAAACTGTTTCAAAATCTACCAGAACGGAAAAACATTTGCTCGCAACAAAAGACGGGAGAACAATCGAGGCGGTAATAATTCCCGAGGGGAAACGAACAACGCTTTGCATTTCCACGCAAGTTGGTTGTCCACTCGATTGTAAATTTTGTGCAACGGGATTAATGGGTTTCAAACGTAATTTAACTTCATCGGAAATTGTTGACCAATATTTATTGCTTCAAAAAAATTACCACAAGGATATTACAAATATTGTTTTTATGGGGATGGGCGAGCCTTTGGTTAATTACAACAATACATTAAAGGCGATTGAGATTTTTATTTACGAAAAAACACGCGGATTAAGCAAAAACAGAATTACGATTTCTACTGCCGGCATCACACCAAAAATATTTGATTTGGCAAACTCCGGATTACGAATAAAAATAGCACTTTCGTTACACTCGCTTTTCGATGATATTAGAAATAAGCTAATGCCCATTAACAAAAAATATCCTATTGCCGAAATTCTCGATTCGCTTGAATATTACGCACGCAAAACAAAAACAAGAATTACATTTGAATACACAATGTTTGAAGGAATTAACGATAAAGATGAAGACATAAAAAAATTAGTGAAATTAACTCGAAGAATTCCTTCGAAAATTAATCTAATTCCGTTTAACAGCATTTCACATATGTCGCCCGATGAATTTTCTGCATCGTTAAAACCAACGCCACGTGAACGAATTGATGAATTTGCCAACAAACTACGTGCGGAAAATGTTTCAGTGTTTTTACGCAATACACAGGGCGATGATATTGCAGCAGCGTGCGGACAATTGGCAATCAAGGAAAATTAAGCAATGAATGAAAAATTTGATTACATAAAACATTACAAAACCGATGCCGAAGAATTTGATTATTTTGAAGAACGTCCCGCAGCAACTGCCCACGACGAAAGACGTGTGCGTGAATACATTTTGATTAAAATTCCTACCTCAGCAACAACAATATTAGACGTAGGCTCCGGTTCCGCTTGGCTTGCATCGGAAAAAACAAAAGATAACATCAAAGTTTTTTCACTCGATATTTCAAAGACGAATTTGCTGAAAGCGAAAAAGAAAATTCCGAGTCCAAATCACATTCAAGTTGCAGCGGACTCATTCAAACTTCCGTTTAAGAATAATTCATTCGATGTTGTCGTTGCATCCGAAGTTATTGAACACGTTGTATCGCCACAAGACTTTGTTCGTGAATTGTTCCGTGTTGTAAAAACAAATGGTTCGTTAATTATTACAACTCCGTATAAAGAAAAAATTCGCTACGCACTGTGTATTCATTGTAATAAAAAAACGCCTCTGAATGGACATCTTCATTCGTTTGACGAAAACAAATTACAAAGCTACTTTAATAATTTACCTTCCGAAAAGCTTGAATGGTTTACGTTTGGTAACAAGGCATTGATTTATTTTATGACGTATGTCGTCTTAAAATTTTTGCCATTTACTTTGTGGGAAATTGTGGACAAATTAGCAAACTTAATTTGGAATAAGCCGGTCCACATTTTGGTGAGATGTAAGAAAAAAGCGGATTAAATTTTCGTTTTAAAATATTCGATTGTTTTAATCAAGCCTTCGCGTCTTTCCACTTTCGGCTCCCAATTCAAAATTCTTTTTGCTTTCGAAATATCGGGACGGCGGACTTTCGGGTCGTCAACGGGTAAATCTTTGTAAACAATCTTACTTTTGGAGCCGGTAATTTCAAGAACTTCTTCCGCAAATTGTTTTATCGTTACTTCATCGGGATTGCCAATGTTAGTGGGATTAACTTCGTCGGACATTAACAATCTGAAAATCCCTTCGATTAAATCATCAACGTAGCAAAAACTGCGTGTTTGCGAACCGTCGCCAAACACAGTAATATCTTCGCCTCGCAACGCTTGCGAAACAAATGCCGGAAGCGCCCGACCGTCGTTTAACCGCATACGCGGTCCGTAAGTATTGAAAATTCTTACTATTCTCGTATCAACTTCGTGATAGCGATGGTAAGCCATTGTCATTGCTTCGGAAAATCGTTTTGCTTCATCGTAAACACCGCGAGGCCCAACGGGATTAACATTTCCCCAGTATTCTTCGTGCTGTGGATTGATTGCAGGATCGCCGTAAACTTCGGACGTGGAAGCAAGTAAAAATCTTGCACCTTTTTCTTTTGCCAGACCGAGTGCTTTGTGAGTTCCGAGCGAACCTACTTTAAGAGTTTGAATAGGTAATTTCAGATAATCAATCGGACTTGCAGGTGAGGCAAAATGTAAGACGTAATCTACTTTGCCTGGAACGTGAATGAAATTAGTAACATCGTGTTTGATAAATTTAAATTTTTCGTTTCCGAAAAGATGTTCGATGTTCGATAAATCGCCGGTTAAAAGATTATCGATACAAATTACTTCAATATCGTTTTCAATTAATTTATCGCAAAGGTGCGAGCCGAGAAAACCCGCACCACCTGTAACCACTGCACGTTTAGACATTTATTTACGCCTTTAATTTCTTTTTGTTTTTGCCTGTCATATCAGGACGTGAATAATAATAGTAATATTTGTAATACGAACCGTAACCGCTGCGGTAACTAAATCTATTTAATACAACACCGATAAACGAATCGTTATCTTGCATTAAGAGTTCTGATGCTTTTGTCATTAAGTCAATTTCAGTAATGTTGGCAGAAACAACCAAAATCGTAGCATCTACTACTCTTGAAAGAATTTCCGCATCAGTTACTGCAACAATCGGTGGTGAGTCAATTACAACAAAATCAAACTCTTCGGAAAGTTTATCAAGGAAATCCGCCATTTGATGTGAGGCTAAAATTTCAGCGGGGTTTGGTGGAATTGTTCCAGCGGTAATAATGTACAAATTATTTACTTCTGTTGTTCTAATTATATCTTTATAATCTTTATCTCCGAATAAATAATCTGTTACACCGGGAGTTTTTTGATAACCAAACAAATGGTGAGTACGAGGTTTCCGCAAATCCAGATCGATGATAACAGTCTTTTTCCCGGAGATTGCAAAAGTTCCGGCAAGGTTTACGGTAACTACCGTTTTACCTTCACGCGGTGCAGAGGAAGTAACAAGAATAGTTTGAATTTTTCTATCTTTTAATCTTGAGAAAAGTATTCTTGTTCTTAATGCTCTGTATGCTTCACTTGGAATTGAATCGGGGCGTTTGGCAACAATAAATTCAAACTCTTTATTTTCTGTATCAAGACCTTCGATTTCCGGTATCCAAGCAAGAACATTGATTTTATGTTTTTGAATATCTTCCGGTGTTTTAACTGTGTTATCAAAATAATTCCTTGTGAAAGCATAAGCAAGACCAAACCCGGCACCAAGAATCAATCCGACTAAAACTATTAGTTTTCTATTCGGTTTTGCCGGTTCAACTGGACGTCTAGCTTGGTCAATTATTATTACATTACCCGGGGTTGCTTGTTCGTTAATTTGAGCTTCTTGGTATTTTTCTTCAATTAACAAATACAATTTTTCATTTGCCATTCTTTCACGTTCCAAACGAGCTAAATCAATTGCTTTAGTAGGCAATGTGTTAAATTGTTTTTCGTACTTTTGTAATATCTTATTAAGTTCTTGAAACGAAGCTTTATGTGCTTGATAATTAATTTGTTCTTCGATTAACTTTTGTGTTAATGCTTTAACCTCTTCTGGGCTGGAAGCGAAAATACTTTCTTTATAAACTTTTATTTTATTATCTAATTTCGCTTTAAGTTCAGCAATTTTCTTATCGAATTCTGCTATTTTAGAAGCTAAATTCGGATCATTATAATTTTGTGAAATTGCAATATCCTTTTGTACTTCAAGATGAGCGATTTGCTGTTGCAAATTTTCTATATAAGAAGTAATTGCATAATTTTCCAGGTAACCTTTTAACTTCGGGTCCTGCTCGGCAAGTTCGGCTTTTAACGTTTCAACGCTTTTTTCAGCAATTAAATAATTAAGTCTTTCTTCATTAACTTTTGTTTGCATATCAGTAATTTGTTGAATTAATGCTTGGGATTGAGCTGAAAGTTCAATTATTCCATTTTTCTCTTGATATACTTTCAAAGCATTTTCCGAACGAATCAACTGCTGTAGCATCAATTCGCGTTGTTTTTCCAAAAATTTGCGGACAGTAATTAATTGTTGTCTATTGTATAAAAGATTTACTTCTTTATAAGCATTAGCATAATCATTAGCTATTAATGCAGCTTCAAACGCCGAAGGGGATTCAACAGTAATATTAACAATGTCTAAACCACGTTTTTGTTCGATATCAACTTTTCCTTCTAAAATTTTTGCTAATGTGTATTTATCTAATAAAACGTTTCCGGTATCCGTTTCGAAAAAATCACGATTTAAGATTAAAAAGAAACTATCGGGCACATTTATTTGGTAATATTGCTCATACAATTTATTAATTACTTTTTCCCGAATTGTGTAGCTTTTTAAAATTTCAATTTCGTTTGAAATAAACCTATCGCTACCGAAATCTGAAAATTCAGGCATTATAGGAGATTCCAGAATACTGCCACCAGGTTTCTCAATTTTAAGTGTTGTTGTTGCTTCGTAAATGTCACGGGCTGTAAGCGCATAAACGATAGCAACCGTTAAACCAACAATTGTGATTATTGAAATAGGAACAATATATTGTAAAATGAGATTAAGATAATCGCGTAATGATTGACCTTCTTCTTCGAAACTTACTCTATTGAAATCTTCCACAGAACTTTTCCCTTATTTTGTTAACAAAATTGCTAATGAAATCATTACAGATAAAATTGAAACCCCCATCATTATCCAATCTCGTGTATAATATTTTTGACTTCCAGGAACAGATAAAATATCACCAGGCTGTAATTTGGGGAGATTAACTTTTTCAGTGGTTAAAGAGTCACCCCACCAAATTGCATCTACATCAAATTTAATCATTTGCTGAGTCGAATCTGGTAAAATTCGGTATAGTCTCAAATCATCTAAATGTGCATAGTCAGTAGGCCCACCGGCATAAGAGAGTAAATCAAGTACGTCCGTATCAATTGGAACGACGTATTTGCCGGGGTATCTTACAAATCCCCAAACGCTTACCTTAATATTAACATTTGTTGGGTCGGAGTAATCGTAATAACCTCCATTATAGCGTTGCATTTGAGGATTAAAACTACCGATTTCATAATCACGGGATTGTCCAAATGAAATCGACGAAAATGAAATAAATAAAATAAGAACGAATAAAGATTTCTTAACCATTTAATCTTCCTCTATTTTAGACATCTGTTCAAAATTGTTTTTACGCTAAACTTAATTTTTCAAAACAATAATTATATGAAAAAACAATCTATTTTCAAATGTTAAAAATCACAAAAATTTTCAACATCCTCATTTGGGCAATAAATATTCTGCAATTAAATTTTTCGATACATATTTTGTTTATCAAAATTAAAATTTTAGGGAAAATCAATGAAAAATTTACAAATTGTAATTTTTCTTTTATTCTTATTCGAAATAGGTTTTGCTCAAACACACGTTTCGGGCAGGCAATCGGGCGTTTGGACAAAATCAAATTCTCCGTATTTGGTTGTTGGTGAGATTCACATTAATTCACAAGATACACTTATTATTGAACCTGGTGTTGATGTGATTTTTCAAGGTTATTACAAGTTTAATGTTTACGGAACTCTACTGGCAATCGGCGAAATACAAGATAGTATTTTGTTCACAGCATCCGATTCCGCTACCGGTTGGGGCGGCATTCGTTTTGTTTCCACAAGTACTTTAAGCAAATTTATATATTGTATTTTCGAATACGGAAAAACCGGATTGGATTATCCGGACAATAACGGGGGTGCAATTTCGTTAATTGCTTCCGATGCAGTAATTTCTCACTCACTTTTTCGGTACAACGATGCAACCGGTGATGACGATGGAATGGGCGGAGCAATTTATGGAAACAATACGGGAAGTTCGCCTAGATCGAAGATGAAAATCTCTAATTGTGTTTTTATCGAAAATCACGCTTTTGGTGAAGGTGGTGCAATAAAATTAACTGCGGATTTAAATTCCGTAATCGATAGTTGCAAATTTATTGGGAACAATTCGCTTTATGGTGGCGGTGCTATTTCTCTCTATTCGGTTTTTAAGACAAGAATTAAAAACTCGCTTTTTTATAATAATTTTACTCAATACGGTTCTGGCGGTGCAATTCAATCAATGGGTTACGAAAGTTCTTTTTATCTAATAAATTCAACTATTTACGGAAATGAAGCAAGAGGTGGGGACGGCGGAGGAGTTTATTTAACTTATACAATAGCGGAAATAGTAAATAGTATTATTTGGGAAAATAACGGAATGTACAGCGATAATATTTATCTGGATTTTGATTCTTCCGCAAAAATAAACTACTGCGATACCCCGATGCCGGATGGTGTAACAGGTTCGAATAATATTAATGCGGATCCGCTTTTTACTGATACGAATAATCTTGATTTTTCTTTAACTCCGCATTCACCTTGTGTTGATTCTGCAACGGATTTATATATTGCAAACGGCGATACACTTGTAAACATTACTGAATATTACGGATCTGCGCCCGATATTGGTGCTTACGAATTTTATCCTCCAGGTGAAATTTCTGAAAATGAGATTGTACGAACATTTAAATTATATCAAAATTATCCTAATCCGTTTAATCCGGCAACAACAATCGATTATTCAATACCGAATGTCGGTGCTTACGAACAAAACGTACAATTAAAAATTTACGATGTATTGGGACGTGAAGTTGCAACGTTGGTAAACGAAAAACAATCTTACGGGAATTATTCAATTAAATTCAATGCAAATAATTTACCAAGCGGAATTTATTTCTACACATTACGAGTCGGTAATTTTATTGCAACGAAAAAGATGATTTTAATGAAATAAAATAAACCTTTATGAAAGTCTTTAATTTTAATTTATTTTTGCAATTCAAAAAATGGAAATTGAAAAATGAAAACTATCATTGAGCCTTTCAAAATCAAATCGGTTGAGCCGATAAAATTTACAACCAAAGAGGAACGCGAAAAAATTTTAATCGATGCCGGATACAATCCTTTTATGATTAAAGCCGAAGATATTATTATCGATTTGCTTACAGATAGTGGAACTTCGGCAATGAGTGCAAAGCAATGGGCTGGAATAATGGATGGCGATGAATCTTACGCCGGTTCAAAAAGTTTTTATCGTTTCGAAAAAACCGTAAGAGATTTAACCGGTAAAAAATTCATAATTCCCACCCACCAAGGAAGAGCAGCGGAAAAAATTCTTTTTTCTATACTTGGTGGACCTGGCAAATATTTCCCGAACAATACACACTTCGACACAACGCGAGCAAACGTTGAATTTACCGGTGCTGTTGCCGTTGATTTTTTGAACGAAGTGGGCAAACATCCAGAAATTCCCGGAGATTTCAAAGGGAATATGGATGTTAACGAATTAGAAAAATTTATTCAAGAAAAAGGTGCCGAAAACATCCCGTTAGTTATGATTACGGTAACTAACAATTCCGGCGGTGGTCAACCGGTTTCGATGCAAAACATTCGCGAGGTTCGTGAAGTGTGCGATAAATACGGCATTCCGCTTTTCCTCGATGCTTGCCGATTTGCCGAGAATGCTTATTTCATTAAACTTCGTGAAAAAGGATACGAAAACAAATCCGTTCGCGAAATTGCACAAGAAATGTTTTCCTACGCCGATGGTGCAACAATGAGTGCCAAAAAAGATGCACTTGTAAATATCGGTGGCTTCCTTGCAATGAATGACGAAAACCTTGCAATGAATGCTCGCAATTTATTGATTGTAACGGAAGGTTTTCCAACATACGGCGGACTTGCCGGACGCGATTTGGAAGCAATTGCACAAGGTTTGGAAGAAGTTTTGGACGAAAATTATTTGCAATACAGAATTAAAAGCACGGAATACTTGGGCAACAAATTACGCGATGCCGGAATCCCAATATTAGAGCCTCCGGGCGGACACGCAATTTATCTTGATGCTAAAAGATTTGCTCCGCACATTCCTCCGCATCAGTATCCCGGACAATCGATTGTTTGCGAACTTTATCTCGAAGGCGGCGTACGCTCCGTTGAAATCGGCTCGGTTATGTTTGGTAAATACGATGAAAAAACCGGTGAACTTATTCCACCACCGATGGAACTTGTTCGTCTTGCAATTCCTCGACGTGTTTACACACAAAGTCACATTGATTATTTGGCGGAAGTTATTATGGAAGTTTACAAAAAACGTAACGAACTTAAAGGATACGAAATTACTTACGAAGCACCAATGTTAAGACACTTTACAGCAAAATTTAAACCGATAGAAGGTTAAAATGGAAATAAAGAAAAAATACGGATATAACAACGGAAACAATATTTGGCGAATTTTAATTACCGATTCGGACAAAATTATTTTGGAAACAAGAGAAACAGATTCTAAAGAAGTGTTTTTTACTTGTCTTGATTTTAATTCGGGTGAAATTTTGTTTGACAAAATGCAACTGGAAGAAAAATATTGGGTGGGAATTGAGGCTATAAAAAATGATATTATTTTCTTTCATAAATATGCAACGCCCGATATGCCCGGACATAAACAACTAATTGCTTATTCAATTAATGAAAAAAAAGTAATTTGGCAATCTGATGAATACGTTTTTCTCTTTTATTATCAAGATAAAATTTACGGTTATCGCGAAGCTTTTGAAGGCAGAAATTTTTACACGGTCAATCCTTTTACCGGTGAATTTATTGAAGATCTCGGAAACGATGCTAATTCGATAAACACAATACGCGAAATTGCACGCCAAGAAGAAGATTACTCGAATTATATTTTTACAAATAAAATTTACGAAGACGAAGAAGCCGAAAGCCTTTTAGCAAGTCGTGTAAATGCGAGCGAAGTTTCCGGCGATGCCGAATTTATTGACTACAAAGGACATCTGTTTTTGAATTACCATAAAAAGCTACCTGACGGCAAAAAGTTAAGAAATGAATTTGTTATTATTAACAAAGAAAATGGCAAGCCGGTTTTTGAACTTACCTTAAATAAAAAAGCAAATCACTATGCGCCCGATTCGTTCTTTATTTACAAGGATAAATTAATTACGGTAATTGAAAAGACTGATTTTGCAGTGTTTGACATCAGATAAATTTCTTTTACAATTTTTGATGCATTTATTGTAGTATGAAATATATGGCGAAAGAGACGAATAGAAAAAGGTAACTATAAACAGTAAATTTAAGTGTAAAAGAAGCAACATCTGATTTAGAAATACTTTCAACATAAAATTTGTATGCTATTAGGTTTGCAAAAGAAGCAATTAAACTTCCGAAGCCTCCGGCATTAACTCCCCACAAAAGATGTTCCCAGTTTTTAGTTAATTTTGCGAAAATTAATGTTGTTGGGACGTTACTGGTAATTTGACTTATCAATGCGGAAACTAAAAAAATATTATGTGAAGTAGAAAACTCCGTGGTAATGAGACTTCTCAAATTTTCTGCAATTCCGAAAAAGAAAAAGAAGGTAAGCAATAAGGCATAATCAACTTTTAATGAATTTTGATCCGTAAAAAATGATAAAATCAGAATTAGTATTAAAACATACCAAGGTAATAGTTTAAAAATTACCGCCAAAATTATTAAAAACGAACCGATAAAAAAGTACGTTCTTTTGTTAATAAAGTTTCGAATAATTTCTTCTTTTGTTTCCAAATACCTAATTTCACTTTTAATTTGAATTGAAAAAAGAATTAAAACAATAAGAAGTAGAAGAGAAAACGGAGCAATTGTTGAAACGAATTGTAACAGGTTAAGGTGAAAATATAAATAAATATACAAATTTTGAGGATTGCCGATAGGTGTTAAAGCCGAGCCGGCATTTGCAGCAAGAGTTTCGAGAATAATTATTGTTCCTTTTTTATTTAAATTTAATGCTAATGAAAATGGTACAATTATAATTATCGCAATATCGTTTGTAACAATCATTGAAAGAATAAATGTAATTAACACGAGTTTTAAAGGGATATATTTCCCTCTACTAAATTTGTTTACCCAAAAATTTATTATTCCCGTATTTGTAATTCCTCGTATTATCACAAATAATAAAAATAAAATAAAAAGAACTTTGATTTCGCGTGGAGTAAGTATTGGTAAGTGTTTTACGTATAGGGTAGAAACAATAAAACTAAGTACAGAAATAATTAATAACCAGTTTTTATAAACGAAGTTTGTATTTAAAAATTTTTTTAACATTATAAAAAAAAGGGAATGTAGAAACATTCCCTCTGAAAATTTTTTATTGTTTTATTTCTCAATCCCGAGAAGTTCCACCTCAAAAATTAGTGCTTGATTAGGTCCGATTTGAGCAGGAGCGTGTTCGCCATAAGCCAATTCCGGCGGAATGTAAAGTATCCACTTCGAGCCGACAGGCATCATCGGAATTGCTTCCTGCCAACCTTTGATTACTCCGTTTACCGGAAATACAGCGGGCTGACCTCTATCGTACGACGAATCGAAAACCTTTCCGTCAATGAATGTCCCTTTGTAATTTACTTTAACCTTATCGGTTAATTTCGGCTTTGGACCTTTTCCCATTTTTAGCACTTTGTATTGCAATCCGCTTGGGGTAACGTGAACACCTTTTTTCTTTTTATTTTTTTGCAAGAACTCTTCGCTTTTTTTCTTGTTCTCTTCCGCCTTTTTATTTTCTTTTGCTTGGCGGTCGTTTCTCATTTTTTGCTGAAATTTTGCAAGTATTTCGTTTACGGTTTTTTCATCAATCGATTTATTCCCGTCCGTGTAATCGCTAAAACCTTTAATTAAAGCATCTTTATTAATATCAATATTTTGACGCTGGAAAGTTCGAGCAATATCGGCACCAATTGCATAACTTGCGCTATCGGTTAGGTTTTTCAATTCCACATTTTTTACTTGCGAATTTCCTTTACATCCGAATAACAAAATTCCCGTTAAAATAACGGCTGCGAATTTTTTCATTGTTTCTCCTTAATTAGTTTTAATTATTTAATTTTTCTTCCAAAAATCTCTTTACAATATTTTTCGATTTCTCCGCACCTTCAAAAATTGTTGAGTATTTCAGAAATTCGAGCATTCTTACATTTTTAATTTCGGGATTAACCAATAAATCCGGCTTCGAAATTTTTAGCTTAATATTCATAATCGATTTTTGCATTATCTGAAAACTTGCGAAAAAAGTTTCGAACAAAGGTGGTGTCTCGTTTGCAGTGGCGTTCACCGGCGGAGGCGAAATATCAATTGCAATCGTATAATCGACAAGATGCTCGATAATATCGTATGGAAGGGGATTTACCATTCCGCCATCGGCGTAAAAATTATTATTGATTAACACAGGCGGGAAAAGTCCGGGGACGGAGTAGCTTGCTTTAATCGGTGCGTAAAGTTCGCCTTCGTCAAAAATTGATTGCTCCCGTGAAAAATAATTTGTAGTAACAACTTTAAGCGGAATTTTCAATTCCTCAAATGTTTTTATTTTCAATGTTTCGGCATAGAAAGAAATAAATTTATCACCTTTGATTAATCCGCCTTTTTTGACACCAATATCCAAAAATTCAAGTAAACTTAAATATTCGGCATTTTTGTAGAAGCTTAAAATTCTCGCAAGGTCGCTTTTCATCAAATCGAGCAAAGCTTCATATATTTCTTTTGCCGTAAGCCCGGCACAGTATGCAGCCCCAATTAATGCACCGATACTTGACCCGGAAATTACGGAAGGTTTAATCCCCAGTTCGTCAAATGCTTCTAAAATTATGATATGGGCAAGTCCGCGTGCACCACCGGAGCCAAGAGCCAAGCCGATTTTAGTCACTTTCTGCTTCTCCGCCGGATTTGAGTTCTTGTAATTCTTTTTGCTTTTCTTTCTCGATTTTCTTTAATGTTGAGTGGTATTTGGAGCGTAACCGCCAAACAAAAAGAGCAAGGATAAAGGATACGGCAATCATTAATAAAATAGGAACACCACTTAAAATTAAAAATATCCAATTTGCATCTAAATTTGAGCCGCTAATTGTGTAAAAATTCCGAAGAACAAAAAAATCGATAATTACCCACGTAAGCGAAAGAATTGCGAGAATTACAAGAGTTAGTGTAAGGCTTCTTACTTTTTGAATTAATTTTTCCATAAGTATTCTTTTTTATTGAAAATATAATTTACAAATTTATGTAAATATTTTACGCCCAAGTAAATAAAATTATTTTTTCTTGTAGAATTGTGTAAGGGGGAAAAGTAACTCTTTTAGGAAATGAATTTTTTGTATTGTAAGTATCGGTTTAAAATTTCCCGTACATATTTTACCGTTTGTTTGCCGGAAATATAGCCGAATTTTACAACTTTATCGTTATAATATTTCGGCTCCGATTTTTTCAATAAATAAACTTCAACATTTCCGTCCCACAAATTCGGATTGGCACCGTATTTTTCAGCCAAACGTCTTGCATCTTGAATATGCCCAAGACCAATATTATAGGAGGCAAGAACAAATTTAATTCGTTCGTCTTTGTCTTTTATGTAATCCGCCCAAAAATCGTCAAGCCATTTCAAATATTTAATTCCGGCTTTAAGATTTTCAGAAGGATTTTCCGGATTAGTAACATTGTATTGTTTTGCCGTAACAGGCATTAATTGCATTAACCCAATTGCCCCAGCCCAAGATTTAGCTTTCGGATTAAAGTGAGATTCTTCGTAAATTAAAGATGCAAGAATTCTCCAATCCCAACCTAATTCGGCTGCGTATTTTTTGATAAGTTCATCATATTCGGAAATTTTTCCACCGGCGTGAGAGAAAAATTCGCTTTTCAGACGCCTTCTGTAAGCAAGCCTATTTTCAAAATATCTTTGATAAATAACATAGTATTCGGTTTTCTTTTTTTCTTTTTCAATCCACTCGTTTAATTTGCGTAATAAGTTAACGGAAGTTTTTCGCACAGCCCAAGCAATATTTTGCGGAAAAGAAATTTCAACGGAAACATCGAGATTGCTATAATAGGCTTGATTCATATCTGCGATGTTTTCGTCAGCAACGGTGTAATCGATTTCACCTTCGGCAACCATTTTTATTAAATCTTCTGTGGTTAAATTAGAATCGGCAACTATTACATTTATTCCACCACCTATTTCGTCCGAACGATTTTTTAATCGTTGAATATAAGCCGAACCTGCCGCAACATAAATATCTTTCCCTACCAGTTGCAGCGGATTTGTAACTAATCTCGCTCTTATTTGATCGAGCGTCATTCTTCGCCAACCGGCTGGCCTACGTTGAACTAAAACTTGCTTTGTTGAGTGCAATGGAACTGTAAAAGCAAAGCGTTTTTTCCTTTCGGAAGTAACCGTGAGACTATATGCAATTAAATCTCCACGGCAATTTTCCAAATCGTCAAACATCTGAGTAAGTTCTTTATCAACAACAATTTTTAAGTGTACACCAAGATGCTTTGCAAAAAGATTTAATAATTCATACTCATATCCCATCGGTTGCCCACGGTAAATAAAGTAACTGTAAGCATTGTAGCCAGTAATGGCAATAAGTGTATCGCGTTTTAAAATGTTATCTAAATCGGAATAGCAAGCAACATCGTTTTTAACGGCGAGGGTTTTTGTGTTTTCTTCCGGTTTTTTCTTAATGCAACCGTTAAGGAATAAAACAAGTATCGATAGAATTATTAAATATTTTTTCATATAGTAACGAAAATTGTTTACTTAAAATTTAATATAAAAATTTTAAGTTAAATAAGAAATGATTTAACATACTTACAAATAAACCTGATTTATTGATTTAATTTTTTTAATATTTTGGCAGTTGCAAGATTTGACTACATTGTTAAAATTTTGCCCGATTGTTCAAAATCAACATATCTTTATTTTATTCGATAATAATGAAAAAAAACAAAATGGATAAAATAAAGCGAATACGAGCGTATCTTGAAAAATCCGGATTGTTGTCTTTGTACGAGTCTTTTGATTCCGTATTTATTCTCTTAGATTTAGAACAATTTACGATACTTTATGCAAATTCTTTTGCTCAACAAACGTTGAAAATAAAAGAGGGAGAAAACATTACCGAAATTTTTGATGAAAATGCAAAGCGAGAGATAAACGACAAATTAACTTCATTTTCTTCGGGGGCAGAGAATTTTCTATATCAATATACTTCACGTAAAAATCCCGTTACTTGTATTCTGCGGTTTCAGAAGGTGATTGTAGGGAAAAATTCATTAATTGTTGTTTTTTCTTTGCGAAACGAAAATATTAAATCCGTCAAAAATAACATTGAGGTAAAAAAAGATTACTTACAAATTCTATATAAAATTTCGAAACTGTTGAATAAGATAAATCTAAAGGAAGAAGAAACATTATCACAAATAGTAAATGTAATTGCCGAAATCTTTGAAAAGGATAATATTTGGATAAAGCTTACAGTAGGAGGAAAACATTACCAAAGTAAAAATTATAGTGAAGGTAAGAAAATAATTACCAAGAAATTAAATTTAATTGAAGGCGAAAACTCTTATTTGGAAATAGGCTTGAGAACTAAAGAGGGAAGTGGGACAGATGTAAAATTTTCCCTTGAAACCGAAAAAGTTTTGGAAGAGATAATTGAAAGGCTCGAAATTTCTCTCAACGAAAAGTTGCTGAAAGATAAATTAGAAAAAAAAGAAAAACATTTTCGTTCCATTTTTAAGCATGCGAACGATGCAATTGTTGTTGTTAATAGCAAGGGTGAAATTATAGACTACAATAAAACGGCAAAATATTTTTTCGGTTTTTCGGATGAAACATTGAATAAGAAAATGATAACGGACTTGGATGAAAGTTTAACAATCGAAAAGTTAAATGTGCTGGCAAAGATTTCCAAAACTTTAACTGACGAAAACGTTGAAAGGGAAACTTTAAGATTTATTAATCACGTTACCGGTAATGAAATGTTTTGTGAAATAACAGTTAGTAATTGGCAACTGGAAGAGGAAGTTTTTTTTGCTCTGATTTTTAGAGATATAACTTTGCGAATAATCGGGGAAAGAAAAATTCGATATCGCTCCGAATTTGAAAATCTTATTGCAACAATCTCGGCAAGATTTATTGAAAGCGGTTTTGAAAAAATTGAAGAAAACATTGAATTTGCTTTACAGCTAATGAGTGAATTTTTAGGTGCCGATAGGGCTTGTGTATTTTTAATTGATTATTTGCAGCAAAATTTAAGTTGTAAATACGAGTGGGCGAAAAATGAGCGTACGATCGATAAATTACAAAATATGAATTTAGGCTTATTTTCCGAAATACTTAATTCTCTTACGTCCGAACAAGTTGTTTTGGTCTCGGAGGGAACGGAGAATAAACAATTTTCAGCGTATTTAAGGCTTAGGAAAATTCACAGTGCGTTGGGTATTGCTTTATATGAAGATGATAAATTTACCGGTTTTATCGGCTTTGAATTTACGAATAAAGTTTTCCGATTGCATAGAGAAGATATTTCTTTGCTTGTACTTTTCGGGAAAATAATAGATAGTGAAATATTGCATTTTTCTTTTGAAAATAAGCGTAGAGAATACGAAAGCCAACTTCGGAAAATGAAGGAGGTAATTGAGCAAAGTCCACTTGCCATTGTAATAACAGATACCGAAGGAAATATTGAATATGTTAACCCGAAATTTGTTGAAACAACGGGCTATGAGAGTTATGAGGTGCTTGGGAAAAATCCAAGGTTTTTGAAAAGCGATTATACAACAAAAGATGAATACAAAAAACTTTGGGAAACAATAAAATCGGGCAAGCAATGGAAGGGAGTTTTTAGGAATAAGAAAAAGAATGGAGAGTATTTTTGGGAAAGTGCAATTATTATTCCGGTAAAGGATACAAATGGCGAAATAACAAATTTTCTTGCAATTAAGGAAGATATAACCGAACAAATTAAGATGAAAAACGAACTCGATTTATCGCGAAAAATGGAAGCTATTGGGCAACTCGCTTCGGGAATTGCACACGAGATTAACTCTCCGCTTCAATTTATAAGTGGGAATATTGAGTTTATTGGGAACGCTTTTGAAGATTTTCTTAAATATATTAAAGAAACGGAGACGGAAATAAAAGAAAATATACCGGATGAGTTTTTGGGGGAAGTTGAAAAAATTATTAAAACGGAAAAAGAGAAATTTGACATTGAATATTTGCAGAATGAAATACCCGAAGCAATTTCGCAAACAAAAGAAGGCATAGAAAAGGTTACAAAAATAGTTAAGACAATGAAAGAATATGCTCATCCGCACTCGGGGAAAAAAGAGCCGGCGGATATTGTAAAAGCAATTGAAAATACGGTTTTACTTACACGTAACGCCTGGAAATATGTAGCGGATGTTGAAACCGATTTGTGCGAAAATCCACCTAGGGTTTATTGTAATATCGATTTAATAAATCAAGCGTTAATAAATGTTTTTGTAAATGCGGCACAGGCGATTGAAGAAAAAATAGGGAATAGACCGGAAACAAAAGGCTTAATTAAAATTGAAACCGAATGTAGCAATGATTTTATTACTATAAAAATTAGCGATAATGGTATTGGAATTCCTAATGAATATTTGGATAAAATTTTTGAACCGTTTTTTACTACAAAAGAAGTTGGCAAAGGTACTGGTCAAGGATTGGCTTTGGTTCACGATATTATTGTAAATAAACACGGTGGGACAATTAATGTTGAAACCAAACCAAATGAAGGAACAACATTTATTATTAAATTGCCTTTAAAGGAGGAAGATGAAAATGGAAAAAAATAGAAAAATACTTCTGGTTGATGACGAAAAAAATATTTTAAGTGCTTACAAAAGAAATTTAAGAACAAAATTCAACGTTTATCTTGCCGACGACCCATTTGTTGCTCTCGAAATTATTAAAAATCACGGACCTTTTGCTGCAATAGTTTCCGACTTGAAAATGCCTCGAATGAACGGGTTGGAATTGTTAGAAAAAGTAAAATCGATAAATAAAAATACCGTAAGAATTATGCTTACCGGATTTGCAGACGTTGAAACGGCAATTGAGGCAATAAACAATGGAAATATTTTCAGGTTATTAACAAAGCCATGTAAAACGGAAGACCTTGCCAAAGCACTTGACGATGCTATTGAACAATATAATTTGATTATGGCTGAGAAAGAATTATTAACCGAAACACTTAGAGGTGCAATAAATATTCTTGTTGAAATTCTTTCGACTGTTCAGCCGCTTGTTTTTAATTTTACAATGAGATTTAAAACATTGGCAAAAGCAATAGCCGAAAGGTTAAAATATCCAAATATTTGGGAAGTTGAAATTTCGGTACTTTTAATGCATATAGGTTTGGTAAGTGTTCCTACTGAAATTATCGAAAAGAAATTACACGGTTTGAAGTTAACCGACGAAGAACTAAAGATTTTTATTGAACATCCTACTATTGGTGCCTCTTTAATTTCCAACATTCCACGTTTGTCGAAGATTTCCGAAAATATTAAAAATCAATTCCTCGATTACAAAAGTGCAAAGGCAAAGTTTAAGAATAAATCCGAAGAGGAAATTTTCCCAATTTTAATTCTTAAAACTCTAAACGATTATTTTGAGCTTTTGGCAACCGGGATAACTCCGCAGCAAGCAATTAAAAAAATGGAAAAAGAAATTGAAGTAAAATATTCGAAGGATGTTTTGGGCGCCCTCGATGCCGAAATTTCGGGAATAGAAAAAGATAGAACGATAAGGATAATTAAAATTAACGAATTAAAACCTGGTGTTGTTCTTGCCGAAGATTTGCGGGATGTAAATAATTTCCTTCTTTTACCGAAAGGTAGTAGAATTACTCCGATAACATTTAGCAAAATTATTAATTACAATAAAATGACAAAAATAAAAGAACCGATAGAAATTATCGATGAAATTACCGACGATAAAATTTATTTTAGAAAATAAAAATGCTTTGTCCACGAACAGAAATTATTCCATTGCAATAAGTTCGTCGGTTTTACAAACATCACATTCGAATTGAATTGTAAAATGTGTAATTTTAAACTTTTCGGATAAAACCTTCCCGATTTTTTCAAGCAATTTGCCGGTTTCCGAAACCAACATATCTTCAATGTTTATGTGTGCTTCGAGGTGGATATTTTTTTCGTCCAAAGCCCAAATATGTACGTGGTGAATATTAATTATTTGTGGAATTGCTTCAATTTCTTTTTTTATATCTTTAAGCGAAATTTCTTTTGGAGCACCTTCCATTAAAACGTGGGTGGAGTCTTTAAATATTGAAAAGCTTTCCTTTAATATGTAAATTGAAATAAGAATTGTAAGCAAAGGATCGAGCCAATAAATATCGTAGTAATAAATAGCAACGCCTCCTAAAATTACGGCTGCCGAAGAAAACGCATCACTTAGAAGATGAAAATAAGCCGAGCGTAAATTCAAATTATCTTTCGAACCTTTTTTTAGCAAAAGCGTGCCAATTACATTTGCAATTAATCCGATTGATGCAACTGTTATCATCAAACCGCCTTTTACTTCAACCGGATTAATAAACCTAATAACTGCTTCGTAAAACAGATAAAATGAAATAACAATTAAAGTTGCCGAATTGATAAAAGCGGCAAGTATTTCCGAGCGTTTGTAACCGAAAGTGTGAAGGTAATTGGAAGGCTTTTCTTTATTTTTAACGGCAATGTAACTGATGATAATTGCAATTCCATCACTAAAGTTGTGTAAAGCATCCGATATTAACGAAAGACTTCCGGCAAAAATGCCACCAATGATTTCGGCGATAGTTATAAAAAAATTTAGTGACATCGTAATTAATAATCTTTTGCCCGAAATATTTCGAGTATCCGATAAATGGTTATGACTATGATTATGTGGCATTTTATTTCCTGTATATTTTCTTATCTGTGTTAGATTTGTATTTTCCGATAAATCCGTATTTTTATTTTTTGCAATTAATGGGAATAAAAAATAATAAAACATTAAAACGTTTTGAGTAAAAAAAATAAAAATAAATATAATAACAACAATGCCGTCGGGAAATACCTGCCGGTGTTTAGATTTGGTATTTTCAGAAGATTTTTACTCTCGTTTATCATTATTTCAATCACACCGTTAATCATTTTTTACTATTACACATCAAAAACTTACGATGATTTGGAAATGAATGTTTCCAAACATCTTACAAAAAGCATTGATAAAAAAACTCGTGGAACTACTGAACTTCAAGCGGTTCTTATTGCTCATTCAATCGAAAGATTTCTTAAAAAATGTGAAAGTGATTTGGAAGCATTAAATACATTGCCTCGAACCGAGGAGAATTATTTGGAGTTTTATAAAGAACACAGCGGAGAAATTTGGTTTAGTAAACAAGTAAACGGAATTTGCAAAGAAATTCGAAAAAGAATTCCTTTGTATAAAGAGATTGCTTTTGTAAATACTGCCGGATACGAAAAAATTAAAATTACCGACGGTAAAATTGCAAAAGGCAGTGATCTTAAATTTGTTGCAAATCCCAAAAATACAAGATATAAAAACGAAAAATATTTTATTAAAACAATAAATTTACCAAAAGGAGAAATTTACGTTTCTCACGTTAATGGTTTTCATGTAAGTAAAAATGAACAATTACAAGGCGCTAAAAATGTTGATGAGGAATGTTCCGGTAAATTTTACGATGGAGTAATTAGATTTGCTTCGCCGGTTTACGTAGATAATAAAATAATCGGAATTGTTGTTCTTGCACTAGATCATCGGCATTTAATGGAATTTACACAACATGTATTACCAAACGACACGAAAGAAGTTGTAAAGCCAAGTTACACTTCGGGCGATTATGCTTTTATGTTTGATGATGACGGCTGGATTATCACTCACCCGAAGTTATGGGATATTCGTGGTGTGGATAAAAACGGAAAGCAAGTTCCACCATACACTGAAAAAAGCACAAAGGAAGAAATTAGGGAAGGATTGATCCCATTTAATTTGGACTATGCAGCATTTGTTCATCCGAATTATCCTTTTGTTGCCGAAGAAATCCGAAATAAACAATCGGGTTCTGTTTTAACTACAAATGTAGGTGGAATTGAAAAAATAATGGCTTACGCCCCTATTATTTACAATAAGGGAGTTTACAAAAAGTACGGTGTTTTCGGTGGTATTACAATTGGTTTGCAACTTCGTCATTTCAACGAGCAGGCAAGAGTAATAACTTCCGAAATGGATGATATTATTTCTTCATTCAAAACGGAAATAATCTATTACGTCCTACTGATTTTTGGTTTTGCTGCAATAATTTCTTTTTTCGTATCGCGAAGTTTTTCCAAGCCTATTCAAAAGTTAACTGAATTTGCCGAAGAACTTGCGAAAGGAAATCTTGATAATTACATTGAACTAAACAGAAACGATGAAATCGAAACGCTTGCCAATGCTCTGAATTATATGTCCTACGAACTTTCCAATATGAAAGAAAAACTCGAACAATCCTTAAACGAGGCAAAAATAGCAACCAGAGAAGCCAGAGAATATGCATCGAAGCTTGAATATCAAATTAAAGTTTTCAGAAGTATTCAGCAAATAAGCAACATTCTGGGTACCACATTCGATTTGGATAAAATTCTGAAACTTATTTTAAGGCATAGCGTAGAAACATTAGGTTTTGATAGGGCGGTTTTATACTTAATTTCCGATGACGAAAAATCCCTTATATTAAGCGAAGTTTATGGTTTTGAAGAAGACGAAGAAGAAAAAGTCCGCAAATCACATTATTCTATTGAAGAAGACGATTGTATTGAAACGCGAGTTGTAAAATCGGGGAAAATTTTCTTTGTCGAAGACTTTTCAAAATATTCCGATGCTACCGAACTGGATAAAAAAATACGCCAATATGGAAAGAGCATTTCTTTTGTTTATCTTCCGCTGAAAACCAAGGATAATATTTTAGGGCTTCTCGGAGCCGACAAATTAAGAACACAGAAGGAAATTACCAAAGAAGAGGTCGATGCACTTCAAATATTTGCTAACCAGGCTGCCCGCATAATTGAAATTACTCGACTTTACAAAAAACTTCTCGAACAAAAGAATTTTGTCTCCGATATTTTGCGATTTATGCCAAGCGGACTAATCACGGTAAATAGAGAAGGTATAATTACGAGTGTGAATAATTCCGCCACGCAAATTTTAAAGATTAATGAAAATGAAGTTATTGGTAAATACGGTGGCGAAGTTTTTAGTGAATATTACGAATTTATTTCTTCAATCATTAACGAATTGAAAGAACATGGCTATTTCCAAAAGGACGAAATGGAAGTAAATGTTTCCGGTGAAAAAAAATACCTGAATATTTATGCTTCGCCTATTGCACATGGAGAAGAACAACCTAAAGAGTACTTAATATTAATTGAAGATAAGACTGAAAGAAAATTAATAGACGAAGAAGTAAAAGAGATTGAAAAATTAGCATTTCTCGGAAGATTTGCTGCCGGAATTGCTCATGAAATTAGAAATCCTCTTACGGGAATTAGCCTTTTCCTCGATGATATTCACGATTTAATGGCATCGGACGAAAGCCTTGCTAAGATGGTACGTTTGGCTTTGCACGAAGTAGAACGCCTTGAAAAACTTGTTAACGAAATTTTGGATTACGCTTCTCCTTCGAAATTGGAATTTCAAGAACATTCAATAAATGATGTAATAGAGTCTTCGTTGGTGCTTCTTAAAAATCAATTTAAGAAGAAAAATATTAATGTTGAAACCCAATTAAGCCAAACATTACCAAAAGTAAAAATCGTTAAAGATAAAATTCTTCAGGCAATCTTAAATATTTTGGTTAATGCAATTGAGGCAATTGGAGAAGATGGTAAAATTACGATTAAAACCTATTTAAGTAAAAGCGACAAAAATTTCCCGAGATATTGGCGTGCGAGATACGGTGCAATTAAAAATAGTGTTGTAATTTCTATTTGTGATAATGGTCCCGGAATAAGTGAAGAAAATATGAAAAAGATTTTTGACCCGTTTTTTACTACAAAAGAAAACGGAACTGGTTTGGGGCTTTCCATTACTTTTAATATTATTACGGAACACAATGCAAAGATTATTACAGAACGCAATATTGAAGATGGAGTTTGTTTTAATATTTATTTACCGGTTTAATGATACCGTTTAGGAGATAAAATGGAAGAAAAAAAAATTATTGTTATTGACGATGAAGAGTTTATTCGGTTAAATCTCGAAAGAATTTTTTCCGACGGGAAATATCTCGTAAATACATTTCCGAACGGGAAAGCGGCATTAAAATATTTGGAAGAAAATACAGCCGATATTGCCTTCCTCGATTTAAATTTGCCCGATATACATGGCATTGATTTATTACAAAAAATCAAAGAAATTCATCCCGAAATTTTAGTAATAATTATCACCGGGTTTGCCTCTGTGGAATCCGCTGTACGTGCATTAAAACTTGGTGCTTACGATTATATTAAAAAGCCTTTCAAAGCGGATGTAATTCGTGTTATAACAAAATTAGCTCTCGAAACGCAATCACTTAAAAGAAAAGTTAAAGAACTATCCGAACTTAAAACAAACGATTCGGCATTCGATGCCATTGTAGGAATAAGCGATGAAATAAAATTAGTAAAACAGCAGATTGAACAATTTGCAAAATATGATGAAGAAACCGTTTTAATAACCGGTGAAAGCGGTGTTGGGAAAGAGCTTGTTGCACGAGCATTACACGAAAAAAGTAAAAGAAATAATAAACCTTTTATTGAAATAAATTGTGCTTCGTTACCCGATAATCTTTTGGAAAGCGAATTATTCGGTTACGAAAAAGGGGCATTTACCGATGCGCACGAAAGAAAAATTGGACTAATTGAAAAAGCAAACGGGGGAACGGTTTTTCTTGATGAAATTGGAGAAATGAGTATTTCGCTCCAAGCAAAATTATTGAGATTATTGGAAAACAAACAAATTCGTCGTTTGGGAGCTACCGATAATATTAACGTAAATGTTAGAATTATTGCAGCAACAAATATTAATTTACAAGAAGCAATTGAAAAAAAAGAATTCCGAAGTGATTTGTATTATCGCTTAAACGTATTGAGAATAAATGTACCACCTTTGCGTAAAAGAAAAGGTGATGCGATAATATTGGCAAAATACTTCTTAAATATTTTTACAACAAAATTCGGAAAATCCAAATTAGGATTTTCGCCAGAAGTAGAAAAATTTATTTTGGAATACGATTGGCCCGGGAATATTCGCGAATTAAAGAATGTTCTTGAACGTGTTTCAATTATGGTTGAAGATGAAATTATTGAATTAAACGATTTCCCTGAAGATTTAATAAACGGAAAAGTTGGGAAACAAAAGAGTGAATATGAAACTAATTTTGAACTAAACGGTAAATCCCTTGATGAGCTTGTAAAAAATTATGAAGTGGAAATAATAAAAAAAGTATTAACGCAGAATAATTTTAACATTAATAAATCCGCTCAAACATTAAAGATTCCTCGGCAAACTTTACAATATAAAATTCAAAAATATGGAATTGATAAAGCCAAATATTCGGCTTTAAGTGCCGAAAATTCGGCATAATTATTTCGTTTTTATAAATTTTTTTTATATTTACCTTTTGAAATATGTTAAAATATCCCCTTTTTACTGCAAAATATCATTTTTCTGTTTTTTTAGTTCTATAATTTATTTTGGCACGTCTATTGCAAATAAGTTACGGGTTAAGGGGATGTTTTTTATTAATGTATTATTTATCAATAAACCTTATAGGAGGATTTATGAAAAAACTATTTTCAATCCTAACAGCAGCTTTTGTAGTGCTTTTTGCAGCAAATCTTTCCGCTCAATCAATTAAGTGGTCCGGTGATTTGCAAGTTCGTCCCCGTTATGATATGAAAGATTACGGAGACTATGGCGGTAAATCAAACGACATGTATTATATGATGCGTGCACGTTTGAATGTGGCAGTTGACATCGACGAAAACTGGGTTGGTAAAATTCAACTTGCTCATTACAACTATGCTGGTTATTACTTCACAAATGGTATTGGACCAGCTCAAACACCTATTGGTTCAAATGATTTGCTTGGACGTCCGGCTGTAAACTTTACTCAAATGTGGTTCGGTTATCACGGAAAAGTTTTTGGGTTAGATGGTGGTATTATTCCTTTGAACGCTCTTAAAAATCCAATGCTCGACGTTCAATTTTATCCTAACAAACTTATTGACATTCCTTTTACAATTTACAATTTAGGAACAGCAACAGGTTTCAAAGGATATTTAGCACCTGGTTTCGGAAAAATTCACTTCATGGCTGTTCTTAATGATAACTTCAAATATGCCGAAGACATTAATGGAAATGTAACACAAGATATGCATGATGTTTACACCTTTGGCGTTGATTATCAATTCGACATCGCTGGATTTATGTTGCAACCTGCTTTCTATATGACTGCTGCTAATGATTCTGCAGTTGCTCCAATGACTTACGGATTGAATCTTGGAACACCTAAATTTGCCGGTTTCGGTTTGAATGCTACTTTCGCAATGTTTTCTAATTCCGCAACCGGAACAACCGAATATGACGGTATGTATTTTAGAGTTAAATTAACCGGTAAAATTGGTCCTGGAAAACTTATTGCGTGGTACGATTACGCAAAAAGAACCGATAAACTTTCCAGTGGTGACAGAGATGAAACTTACGGATACGTTTGGTTGGCATATGCTTACGGAGTTAACAAGCATGTTATTATTATGCCAAGAGTTCGTTTAATTTCTGATCAAATTGATAATGCAAAAGATTTTTCAAGAAAGAAAATCGAATGCTTGTTCATAGCTAAATTCTAATTTTTCTTAATAAGGGAGGAAAAATTCCTCCCTTGTTTTTATAAAAAGTTGTGGAGGTAAAATGAAAAAAATAACAAAAGTTTTTTTGGTCGCGGTTTTGGGCTTGTCTTTCGTTTTCGGTCTAAACGGATGCAGCAAAAAAGAAACCGGTCCGATTAAAATTGGTGTTTTGCTTCCGTTAACCGGTAGCAAAGCAAAATTCGGCGAAATGGAAAAAAATTCCTTTGAACTTGCGAAAGCAGATATTAATAAAAATGGTGGTATTGACGGAAGAAAACTCGAGTTTATTTACGAAGATGATACCGGTAAACCTGATGTTGGACGTGCCGGTGCAGAAAAATTAATCAATGTTAATAAAGTTCCGTTGATTACCGGTGGATACAGTTCTTCCGTAACATTTGCAGCAGCAGCTGTTGCTCAACAATATAGAACACCTTTCTTGGTAAATACCGGTTCTGTTGATAAAATTACCGAACCTGACGCTTTTAATCTTACAAAAAATGATGGGGACAAATTTTATATTTACCGTCTCAATCCTCCTGTATCGGAATACGCTTCCGGTTTGGAAGGATTATTGCAAGAAGTTGTAAAACCGAAATCTGTTTTCATTATTCACGAAAGTAGTAACTTCGGTAGTAAAGGTGCAAAATCGTTTGAAAAAACCGCTAAAAAACTTGGAATTGAAGTACTTGGAAACGAATCCTATTCAAGCGGTACTGTAGATTTCAAACCGATGTTGCTTAATGCTAAAAAATTAAATCCCGATGTTGTTTATATGATTGCTTATGTTATGGATGCAGCAATGTTAATGAAACAAGCACGCGAATTGAATTTCCAACCTAAACTTTACGTTGGCGCCGGTGCTGGTTTCACAATGCCTGCATTTAAGGAAAATGCCGGTAAGGCTTCCGAAAGAGTTGTTTCCGCAACTTTGTGGCATCAAACATTGCCGATTCCGGGTGCGAAAAAATATTATGATGAATACGTATCTAAATTCCCCGGAAAAACTCCTGATTATCACGGAGCAGAAGCTTATGCATCCGCACAAGTTGTTGCCGATGTTCTCAAACGCTGCAAAGGCGATTATTCGAAAGAAAACATCAAAAAACAACTTGATGCAACTGATATGATGACTGTTTTCGGACCTGTTAAATTTACTTCTTACGGAAAGAAAATTCATCAAAACAAAATGCAAACATACGTAGTTCAATGGCAAGATGGCACATTGAAACTTGTATGGCCAAAAGAATTGGCAAATGCTAAATTCGATTATCCAATTGATTGGAATAAATACTGGAAATAATCCGGTGAAATTTAGGGAGCGGGAAATGTTTTCCGCTCCTGATTAATTTACGATCTTTCTTTTTTACTTGTCTAAAAATTCCTGGAGTTTGAAATGGAAATGTTTCTGCAATCTCTTATTTCTGGATTGCTGGTAGGTGGACTATATGCAATTATAGGTATTGGAATGACTTTAATAATGGGTGTGCTCAAAATTATTAACTTGGCACACGGACAAATGCTTATGGTTGCAATGTATATTGCTTGGGTTTCGTGGTACTATTTGGGAATAGACCCGTATCTATCTGTATTTATTACAGTTCCGATAGTTTTTTATTTAGCTAAATTGATTAGTAAATATCTTTTGAATCCACTTATTGAGAAAGATTCGATTTTGCCTGAAAATCAAGTTTTAATGACTGTTGGTATTGGAATTGTTCTTGTTGAATTTATGCGTTTTCTTTTTACTTCCGATTATCGTTCGGTTCAAACAAGCTATACCGGACAAGCTTGGCATATTGGGGGAATTTCAATTGCTATTCCGCTTTTTTGGGCATTCCTTTTTTCAATTGCAGCAACAATCTTTCTTTTTTATTTATTAATGAAAACCGATTTGGGAAGACAAATCCGTGCCACAGCACAAGATAGATTAGCAGCATCTTTGATGGGCATCAGTGCTGAAAAAATTACGGTATTTACTTACGCACTTGGTAGCGGATTAATTGCTGCTGCCGGTTCATTCTTTTTACCAATATATTATTTATATCCCGACGTTGGACCTGAATTTACCGCAAAAGCTTTTGTGATTACAATTCTTGGTGGATTAGGTTCTACGGTTGGGGCTATTGCAGGGGGTATAGTTTTAGGGTTAGCCGAAACATTCGGTGCTACTTATATTGCTGCCGGTTATAGAGATGCTTTCGGTTTGATTATTTTCTTGCTGGTTTTAGTCTTTTTACCTGGCGGATTAAAAAGTTTAACGAAGGTGTAGGTTTATTATGGAAAACAAAAAGTTTTTTTCAAAAGGTGAAATTATATTAATTATTAGTGGAATTATTCTTCCTTTCGTATTTTTCTTTTCACCGTATGCACAGGGCCTTCTTATTTTTATTATGATGTGGATTATTCTTGGAACATCTTGGAACTTGCTTGCCGGTTATACCGGACAAGTTTCATTCGGGCATGCCGCTTACTTCGGAATAGGAGCTTATACGGCTGCACTTCCTTTTTTGCATTTCCACATTTCACCTTGGTGGGGATTGCTCACTGGTGGCATTATGGCTGTTGTTGTTGGTTATTTGCTCGGAATAGTCGTTTTTAGATTAAGAGGACCTTATTTTGCATTAGGAACTTTGGCGTCGGCAGAAATTTTACGTATTGCTTTCGGTGAAGAAGAATGGCTGACTAACGGACACAATGGTATTTTATATATAACAACTTGGGTTACAAAATATCCATATTATTTCATTAGTTTCTTTTTGGCTTTGGGTGCTGTAATTTCCGTCAAATTTCTTATGAGAAGAAGAGAAGGATATTATTTCCTTTCTATTCGCGAAGATGAAGATGCAGCCATGGCTCTTGGAATAAACACGAAGAAATATAAAAATATTTCTATGATAGTTTCTTCCTTCTGGGCTGGTGTTGCCGGTGCGTTTTATTTCATTTATATGGGTTTTATTGATTCCGAAACTGTTTTTGCTCTCCATAATATTTCGATAATTACGATACTTGTTGGAATTATTGGAGGCGTCGGAACAATTTGGGGACCTGCTGTTGGTGCTATAATTATGGTTCTTTTGCAAGAACTTTTCCGTTCGGCAATTTTCGGTTTAGCTCCCCAATGGGTTTCGGGAATGCATGCTTTTGTTTTCGGATTGTTAGTGATTTTTGTTATTCTTTATCTTCCTGGTGGCGTTGTTGGAGATTGGGAGTTGATAAAGAAAACGTTGCATATTAAAAGTAAGACGGAGAGTAATTAATGGGAATATTAACCTTAAATAACGTTACGAAAAATTTTGGTGGTCTTACGGCTGTAGATAAAGTATCGTTTACCGTCGAAGAAGGTGAAATTCTCGGACTGATTGGTCCAAACGGTAGCGGTAAAACAACTCTTTTTAATTTAATTAATCATTTTTTCCCTGTTACAAGTGGCGAAATTATCTTTAAGGGAATTAACATAACACACAAGCACACTCACGAAATTGCAATGCTTGGAATTGGCAGAACATTTCAGGTAGTAAAACCATTAAAGAGGCTTTCGGTTGAAGATAACGTAATGGCAGCAGCTTTTGCTCGCGAAAGTACTTTTGAAGGAGCAAGAAAGGTTGCCAGAGAAGTCTTAAAGTTTACACATCTCGATCACGTTGCTCACCAAAAAGCCGGTGGATTACCTATTGCTGGGCGTAAACGTTTGGAAATAGCCAAGGCTTTGGCAACGCGTCCTTCATTATTACTTTTAGATGAAACCGCTGCCGGACTAAATCCTTCCGAGCTTGACGAAGCAATCGATATAATTAAAGCAATTCGTTCGGAGTTGGGAATTACAATTATCATTGTCGAACATATTATGAAAGTAATAATGAATATTTCCGATAGGATCCATGCAATTGCTTATGGTAAAACAATTACCGAAGGGAAACCGGAAGAGGTTGCTCAAAACCCGACTGTAATTGAAGCTTATTTAGGTACGGATTATCATTAGGAGAAATAAAATATGCTTAAAGTTCAAAATATAGATATGAGCTACGGAGACCTACAGGTATTGTGGGATGTATCTTTTGAAATTCACGAGGGTGAAATTGTTGTTCTTGTTGGTGCTAACGGAGCTGGAAAATCCTCAATAATCAAAACTATTTCCGGGTTGCAAAAAGTTTCGCGTGGCTCGATATTGTTTCACGATAAAAATATTGCAAATGAAAAACCGGAAGAAATTCTTAAACAAGGTATTGTGCATGTTCCGGAAGGGCGTAGGTTATTTAATGAAATGACTGTTGAGGAAAATTTAATACTTGGCTCGTTGTGGGGCGAAGCAAAAGCTAAACGTCAAGAAACTATGGAATGGTGTTACGAACTTTTTCCTAAATTGAAAGAAAGAAGAACCCAATTAGCCGGAACGTTAAGCGGTGGAGAACAGCAGATGGTTGCTATTGCACGTGGTTTGATGTCCTTACCAAAATTGCTTATGCTCGACGAACCGAGCCTCGGTTTAGCACCGGTGCTTGTTCAGGATGTTTTTGAAATTGTAAAAAGTGTTAATCGCCAAGGAATTACAATTTTGTTAGTTGAACAGAATGTACAAGCAACCCTCAAATTCTGTGATCGTGCTTATGTTCTTGAAAACGGCAAAATAGTTTTGGAAGGTACCGGACAAGAACTTTTGAATAACGAACATGTTAAAGAGGCGTTCTTAGGAATATAATTAAAGGAGAATAAAATGTTAGTAAAAAAATGGATGACAAAAGATGCGATAACCGTAGATATTCATGCTTCGTTATCCGACGCAATCGAATTACTAAAAAGAAATAAAATACGACGTTTACCAGTTATGGATGGCGATAAATTAGTTGGTATTGTAACAGATAGAGATTTAAAGGAAGCGTCGCCCTCCAAAGTTACTTCTCTTGATATTTGGGAAGTTCATTATTTACTTGGAAAAATTAAGATTAAAGATATTTACCATAAAAATCCTATTACAATTAATGAAAATGCAACTCTTGAACACGCTGCTATTTTGATGTACGATAATAAAATAGGTGGTCTTCCGGTCTTAAATGACGATGGGGAACTTGTTGGAATTATTACTGAGCAAGATGTTTTTGAAGCATTGATTAGAATCACTGGTGCTCGAGTTCCAAGTTATCGTGTTTCGATGTGTGCTGATGATAAAGAAAGAACTATTCAGGATATTTGTGATATTTTAAGAGATTACGACCATAAATGTATTAGCATATTAAATACCTATTATGAAGTAAAACCTGGTAAACGTGAAATAATTTTACGTTTTCAAATGTCATCCGAGGATAAGGATAAAGTACTCGAAATACTAAAAGGAAAATACGATAATGTCCACTTAATTGAAGAGCTTTAACATAAATCCGGCTTATTAAAAAAGGGCTGTTCAATCAGCCCTTTTTGTTTTTAAATAAATTGAATTTGAAAATTCCCTCTAAAATCGATAATTTTTCACTATGAATAAATGAATAAGAGTAAACAATGTCTAAAATTATTTTTACAGTCAAATATCGTATTAAAGAAGATGAAATAGACGAATTTTTAAAAATTTCTAAAGATCTAAAACTATTGGTAAAGGGGGAAGGTTTGATTAATTACGATATTTACCGGCTGAAAGGGAAAAATGAATTTTGTGAGATCTACGAATTTGAAAATTACGAGGCTTATGAAAATTACGACGATACAGGTGAACTTTTATCGGCTTTATTAAAAAAACTATCTACATTGATTGAAGAAGGAAGTACGGAATATTCTGTTTTCGAAAAAATAATTGAGGCGTAATGTTTGAATATGTCGGCGTAATTCACGTTCATTCCGAGTTTTCCGACGGAACAGGAAAAGTAGATGAAATAAGTAAAATTGCCGATGATGTTGGCTTGGATTTTTTAATACTCACCGATCACAATACCCTGCGAGCTTTAAACGAAGGTTACGAAAAACGTTACGGAAACACACTGCTTTTAGTTGGTGTAGAGTTGAACGATAGCGAAAATAAAAATCATTACCTTGCAATGGGAATTAACCGCCCCTTTTCAACACGGATGAAAGCAACCGAATATGTACGCAAGGTAAAAGAAGCCGGCGGTATTGGTTTTATTGCACATCCTCACGAAAAGCGAAATAAAATGCCACAACATCCGCCATTTCCTTGGACTGCTTGGGATTCCGAGGATTTTACCGGTATTGAAATATGGAATCATATGAGTGAATGGATGGAGGGATTAACGGAAGAAAACAAATACTATCGTGTTAGGCATCCGCTTCGTTCAATTACTTCGCCTACGCCGGAAACACTTGCCAAATGGGACGAAATAGCAATGGAACGTAGCATTACCGGAATTGGCGGGGTTGATGCTCACGCTCACAAAGTAAATGTTCTCGGTTTAATTGAAGTTGAAATTTTCCCTTACAAAGTCCTATTCAAGTCGATAAGAACACATATTTTGTTGGATGAACCGCTCGAAAAAGATAATTCGAAATACGGAATTGAGAAAGCAAAAAAACAAATCTATTTGGCTCTCGAAAAAGGGAACTGCTTTGTTACTAATTTTTATCACGGCGATGCAAAAGGTTTTCGCTTTTTCGCCGAAACACCGAAAGGTAATTTCAGACAGGGAAATACAATAGATTTTTCGGATGAGATTACATTAAATGCTTTATTGCCTGCGGAAGCGGAAGTTAAGCTAATTCGAAATGGAAAAGTTGTTGCACACGAAAAAACCGCATCGTTTGTTTTTCCCGTTAAAGAAAATGGTATTTACAGAATTGAAGCTTACAAAGGAAAGTACGGTTGGATTTTTTCTAA
>CAYZGB010000004.1:35174-42414 GCA_964477915.1 uncultured Melioribacter sp.
AAAAAAAATCAGTGTAAATCCGTCGTATCAGTGTTATCCGTGTTCTATTAAATAATCATAATAAATTTCCGATTTTCGGGGCAAGCATAACAAATAAGCAAAATCAGAATTCCATTTGAACGATAAGCCTGAAAATCTTTCGTTATTTTGCATCGATTTCTTAAATTTGTTACTCGTTTTTTGCCCGGATGGCGGAATTGGTAGACGCGCTAGGTTCAGGGTCTAGTCGGCGAAAGCCGGTGGGGGTTCGACTCCCCCTCCGGGCACTGAATCTTAAAGTTCGTCCGGTTTCTAAATTACTTGACAACAAAGCAATTTTTTAATTAACTTGCATAATTGTTAATTTAATCAATCATAAAAAGGAACACGCATAGAAGGATTTGTTACGATTTTTTATTTTAGAACTTTTTGATTAATAATATTTGGTTTTGTTTTTTATGAGTAACAAATCGGTTTTAATATTAAGCGTGTTCGTATTGTTAAATTTTCAAGCCTTTGGAAATACGCATTTCAAAATTTTGAAATCATCCGGCAACTCATTAACAATCGAATACACGCCTAAAATAAATTACAAGATTAACAACGGAATTTTCGATTACGATGTTGAATTTGGATTTATTCCCGAAGATAAAAACCTTCCCGCACTTCAGTCCGAAATATTAACAATCGGAGTTCCATCTTTTGAAAACAATATTGAAATTATTTCTTCAAAATTTATTGAAGAAAACGCAAGAATAAATTCCCCGGCTTACCGAAAAAACAAATCGGTTGAATTCGACAAATGGATAATTAAAGCAAATCAAGGTATTTCGCGTAGTTTACGATTGCAAAGTTTTTACTTATTTCCGGTTCTTTATTCGAAAGGTAAAATAAAACAATTGAAAAAACTTGTTTTTAGAATTACGTTCAATAAAAATGGTAATGACTTTACGGAACTTGACGATAACCTGTTAAAACATTCCATTATCAACTACAATATTGCAAAGCATTGGGGAATAAAAAGGAAACGGCAAAACAAAGCGGTTTACAATTCGGTATTGGCAAGTGGAGTTTGGTATCGAACAAATATCACGGAAGAAGGCATTTACAAAATAGATTACAATAAACTTGTCTCTCTCGGATTTAATCCCGAAACGGATGACCCGAGAACAATAAAAATATTTAACAACGGCGGGATGTCACAACCCGAGTTGGATGAAGAACCGCGTGAAGACGACTTAACCGAAAATCCGATTTTGTTTTTCGGTGACGAGGACGGTAAACTTAATTCTAATGATTTCCTTTTGTTTTACGGACACGGAACCGATTTCTTTTACGGAGATACTTTACGCAATACAATCGAAAATTATCATCATCCTTTTTCACAAAAAAATTATTATTGGATTACTTGGGGCGGTAGCAACGGCAAAAGGGTGAATTTAATTTCATCGTTGAACACTACCGATTACGTTGAGCGAACTTTTACCGAAAAATTTATAAAACACGAAAAGGACGAGTTTAATCCAAATCGTTCCGGGCGTTTATTTTTAGGAGAACAATTTAATTCATCGCAGCGAATACTTACTTTTACCAATGATTTGGATTATTACATTTCCGGTACTTCCATTACTTACGATTTCGGTCTGGCAGTGCTTTCGGCGGACGGAATGTCAATGACCGTAAGCGAAAACGGAAACGATTTTTATTCCACTTTTTTGTACGGTTACGGAAATTCGGATTACGTAAACGGAAAATATTTTTCGACAACCAAAACTCTCGAAAATCCGGCAATTGCAAACGGACGGAGTGTGCTTAAATTTTCGTTCGGAGCAAATACTTCAACGCAAAACGGTGCTTTGGATTATTTCACAATTCGATACAAAGGTGAACTTAAATTAAAAAACGGATTTTTGAATTTCTTTTCCGAGCCTGCAACATCACCGGTTAATGTTAAATACATAATTGAAAATCCGAACGGAAATGATTTTTATGTTCTTAAGGTGGATGATTTCAAAAACATTTCGCAAATGCAATTGCAGAATGAAAACGGAAAGAAATTTTTTATTGCCGAAGAAAATTACGGACACATTTCAAAATACGTTGCGTTCGATTTAAGCGGTGTAAAAGTTCCTTCTTTCGAAAAAGTTGAAAATCAAAATTTACACGGCGATGAAGCAAATGTTAAAATGATAATTATTGCACCGCCCGAGTTTTCGGAAGAAGCGGAGGCATTAGCCGAATACAGAAGTTCCGAAAGCCCTAATCCGCTTTCGGCAAAAGTTTTTTACACCGATAAAATTTACAACGAATTTTCTTGCGGTTCCGAAAACGACCCTACCGCAATACGCGATTTTATTATGTATGCGTATAAACACTGGCAAGTGCGTCCTTCTTACGTTCTGCTCTTTGGCAAAGGAACGTACGATTATTTCGATACCGAAAAAGCACACAATAATTTTGTGCCGAGTTACCAATCGAAATATTCGCCTTTACACGGCGTTGAATCTTACGATACCGATGATTATTTCGCTTACGTCGATGGTAACGATACTTATATGGATTTGGCTATCGGAAGGCTTTCGGTTGAAACAAAAGACGAAGCACAAAGCGTTGTTGATAAAATAATTGCTTACGAAAACAACACGGATTTTTCCAAATGGCGAAGGCTTGCTACTTTTGTTGCCGACGACGGAAAAACATCGCACGGAGACGATTACAGCCTACACACAAGACAATGCGAAAATATTTCAAATCTTTTCCCGGAATATTTCGATAAAAATAAAATTTATCTTGTCCTTTATCCTACGGAGATTACCGGCACGGGAAGACGCAAACCCCTTGTAAATCAAGCGATAATCGATGCGTTTAACGACGGCACCGTTTTAATGCATTATCACGGACATGGAAATCCCGAGGTTTGGGCACACGAAAAAGTTTTCGTAAACGATGTAACAATTCCGCAATTGGAAAATTCCAATCAACCTTTTGTAACTGTTGCCGCTTGCGATTTTGCTCGCTGCGACGACCCGCTTAAAATGAGCGGTGGCGAATTGCTTGTAAACAAACCTTCGTCCGGTGCAATTGGTGTGCTTGCTTCTCAGCGTCCGGTTTATCCCGGGCAAAATTCAACATTTGCTTCCTATTTTTATACGGCACTTCTTACACCTTCGCAATACAATATTACAAGCAGAGTTGGCGATGCTGTTTTTTCGGCAAAAGTTAGTTACAACGTAACCAATTCTAAAAAATTTGTGTTAGTAGGTGATCCGGCTGTGCGTTTGAATATTCCTGCTTATTTGGCAAATATCGATTCCGTTAACGGAAGCGATTTACAAAACCCCGTGCAAATAAAGGCTCTCTCTTCGGTAAAAATCAATGGTGGATTAATTGATTTAAACGGATACGAAGGCGAAGCGATAGTTTCGGTTAATGATGCAAAACGATACGTAACAATTACCGAAGAAGGCTGGAACAATATGCAAGTTGAGTTTAGCGGTGCCACCTTGTTCCGAGGACGTTCAGCAATTGAAAATTCAACGTTTGCAACATCGTTTGTTGTTCCCAAGGATATTTCTTACGAAAACAAGAACGGCAAAATCACAGTTTATTTTCACAATGACGAAACCGACGGAATTGGTTACACAACAAATATTATTGTCGGTGGAATAGAAAACAGACCTAACGACGGTGCTGGTCCCGAAATTGAAATTGCGTTTGACGATTTTAACTCGCACGGGAATTTGGTAAACACCGATTTTACTTTTCTTGCAAAACTTTCGGACGATACCGGAATAAACACAAGCGCGGCCGGAATTGGACACACGTTAGAAGGAATAATAGACGGCGATTTGGAAAACCCTATTGATTTTACCCAATATTTTGTAGGCGATATTGATGCCGGAGGAACTTCCGGCGAAGTTAAATATAATTTTTACGGTTTTGAACCCGGCACACACACAATTAAAATTAAAGCGTGGGATGTTTTTAATAATCCGTCCGAAAAAGAAACGGAATTTACCGTTGTTGAAGGCGATGGATTGATTGTTAAAAATATTGTTAATTATCCCAACCCGTTTTCCGAAAGCACTTATTTTACTCTTCAATACAATCTTGACGAACCGATTGATGTTCAAATAAATATTTACACGGTTTACGGAAGGAAAATTAAAGAAATTAAAGAATACGGTTTGACCGATAGGTTCGTAAAAATTTATTGGGACGGACGCGATGAAGACGGTAACTCTCTTGCGAACGGAACGTATCTTTACAAAGTAATTATTAATTCCTTTTCCGGGAAATATTCAAAAAGTTTTCTCGGAAAACTTGCGATTATCAAATAACGAAAAACATTTAACAAAGGAGTAATAAATATGACTGCAAAAAAAATATTCGCATTACTGATTTTTTTGACGATGACATTACCTAATTTTATACAAGCACAAGGCGAAGCCGCTGTTCCGTTTTTGCTTCTTGCACCGGATTCGCGTGCCGGCGGTATGGGAGAAACAGGAGCAGGACTTGCCGATAACGGCGCGGCTGTTTTTTGGAACCCCGCCGGTTTGGCTTTCCTTCGCGGTTCCGAAATTCAAATTACACACTCAAACTGGTTGCCGCAATTTCATCTCGATTTGTTTTACGATTACGTAACCTACCGGACTTATCTTGATGAAATTGACGGAGCGATTTCGGCAAGTATTACTTATATGAACTTTGGTGAATTTATTCGAACTGCCGAAGGTTCGCCCGACCCGATTGGAACGTTCCGCTCGTTCGATGCCGCTGCAACCGTAGGTTATTCAACTACGCTCGGCAAAGATTGGGCAATTGGTTTTAACTTTCGCGTAATTCACTCACGGCTTTCAACAAAGCCAACAGGACAAGAACAAGGAAGTGGTGTTGCAACAACCGTTAGTTTCGATGTGGCAACAATGTATCGTCCCGAAATTCTTGATAACCGCTTTAGCGTTGGTGTAAACTTGAGTAATATCGGTCCTAAAATTTACTACATCGATGAAGAGCAAGCCGATCCAATTCCAACGAATTTACGTCTTGGTTTTGCCGGAAGATTATGGGAAGATGATTTTAATTCGCTTACTCTAACTGCCGATTTTTCGAAACTACTTGTAACAAAACACGATTCAACCCACCAAGCCGATCCTTTTTACGAAGCAATTTTTACTTCGTGGACCGATGATGGAAGTTTTAAGGAAGAATTAAAGCAAATAGTTTCTTCATTCGGTTTGGAATATTGGTACGGACAACCCGGCGATTTTATGTTTGCCGCACGCACTGGTTATTTTTACGAAGATCCGCATTACGGAAATCGTAAATTTGTTACATTCGGTGCAAGTATTCGTTACGATATTTATCAATTCGATTTCAGTTATTTAAGCACAAGCCTTGCCGGCGGAGATGAAAATCACCCGCTTGCCGAAACGCTGCGGTTTACCGTTGCATTCAAGTGGGGAAAACAAAACGAAACTGTGAGAGGATTTCCAAAAGGAATTTGATAGATGAAAAAAACATTTTTATTAATAGCTTTTCTCTTGCTGGGAAATTCCGTCTTTGCACAACATAATGTAAAGGCGGAATTAATTCCAACGTTGCCGAACGAAAGTTACGTGCACGAAAAAAGCGATACGTTGAAAATACTGGCAATTATGGTTCAGTTTCAGCCCGATAGATACGATGCAACATACGGCGACGGAACTTTCGGCTCTATTTACACGGGCGAAAATCGAACACGCACGGATATTCTCGATCCGCTTCCGCACGATAAAAATTATTTCGAGAATCATTTAAGATTTGTTAAAAATTATTTCGAAAAAGAATCCGGCGGAAAACTTCACATTGTTTACGAAGTTTTACCACAAGTAATTACGCTTGATAATACAATGCGAAATTACTCGCCGGAAGTTAATTCCACCGATTTAACAACGGTTGCAAATCTGACGAAAGAAGCTTGGCAAAAAGCCTACAATGAAAATCCGAATTTCAATTTTTCGGATTACGATATGTTTGTGGTATTTCACGCGGGTGTTGGTCGTGATGTTTCCGTTCCGGGAAGTCTTGGACTCGAACGCGATATTCCTTCCGTTTTTCTTGGGTTAAAGCAATATCAAGAAATTTTCGGAAATGATTTCGACGGAATTCAAATCGGTAATTTTAAGATTACTAATACTGCTGTTTTGCCTGAAACCGAAAGTCGTGAAGTTGCCGGCATTACCGGTAGTGTTTTAATTGAACTTACTACAAACGGCTTGCTTGCTTCGATGGTGGGAAGTTTTCTCGGTCTGCCCGATTTGTATAACACCGATACAGGTTTAAGTGCAATCGGCCGCTTCGGATTAATGGACGGACAAGCAATATTTGCTTACGGCGGTGCATTCCCGCCTTCACTTTCGCCTTACGAAAAAATGCTACTCGGCTGGATTGAGCCTGTTACGATAAATACTGCGGGAAATGTGCGTCTTTTTTGCGAAAGCATTGCAAATATTGGCGATACGACGCTTGCAAAATTCCCGATTAACAAAAGCGAATATTTCCTTGTTCAAGTTCGCCGTCGCGATGCAAATTCGGACGGAGCGAAAATTCATTACGTCGATGAAAACGGAACAACACGACAACTTGTTTTTGAAACTGACACAACCGGATTTTACAATTACGATGTTTCCGCTTTGCAAGGTGTTATTGTTAATGTTGATGAATTTGATTGGGCGTTACCCGGCGAAGGAATTGTAATTTGGCACATTGACGAAAACAAAGTGCGTGAAGGCATTGAAAATAATACGGTTAATAACGATATAAATCACCGTGGCGTTGCTGTTGTTGAGGCAGACGGTGTAAACGATATCGGTAAAACTTTCCACGATATTTTCGGAGATTTGGTTGTTGGCGAAGGAACTTACTTCGATTTTTGGTATAAAGGAAACGGTTCGCATTTCTACATCAACGAATTCACACCCGAAAGCAAACCTGCTTCCGTATCTTATTACGGAACGCCGTCTAATATTTATTTAACGAATTTTTCTGAAATCGGAAACTCAATGACTTTTAATGCAGATTTTCACGGTGATATTGAAATTGTTAATCAATTTAAACTTCCGAATAACGAAACGCCCGATTTTATTATTTCATCCAATTCAAAAGATAATTTGTTTTTCGGAATAAAATCCTGCAACAATGTTTACATTTACGATTTTGCCGGTAATTTGTTGAAAGAGTTAAGCGATTTTAGTGCTACGGATTTTCTTTTGCAAAC
>CAYZGB010000005.1:0-40568 GCA_964477915.1 uncultured Melioribacter sp.
TTTTTATGTAGAATGAAAATCATCGAAATTTTGTATTTTATTGAAGTTAATTAAAATTAACGAGTGTTAACTATGAACAACAAAGAAAAAATCAAACGAGAGGCTCTTTTCCTTTTTGCGGAAAAAGGTTTTGATAAAACTTCGGTTCGCGAAATTGCAAAAAAAGTGGGAATAAGAGAAAGTGCCATTTATAATCATTACAAATCGAAGAATGAAATTTTTTCTGAATTACTTTCAGAGGCAAAATCGAAATTACATTCTGTAAATTATTTTAATGATGAATTGTTCGAATTACTACCTGTGCCTGAAAAATTCTTTTTACAGCTAACAAAAATAATTCTTGAAAATTGGAGTAAAAGTGAAAATAAAGCTTATACCAAACTAATTATTCAAGCAAGGTTTAATTCTTCTATTGATTTCGATTTTCGATTAGAAGAGTTTTTTCTTTCGTTAAGAAAAGTTTTAGAAATAGTTTTTACACAATTAAAAAATTACGAATATGTAAAAAATTATCCGGTGGATTTTCTAATCGATCAATATCTTTCACCATTAATTGTTATAAAATTCAAGTTTTTAATAAATGATTTTTTTGATAAAGAACAAGTGTTCACTTATGCAACTCAACAGATTAAGAACTATTGTTCACTAATATTAAAATGAAAATTACTGCAAACGACATATCGGACGCATACAAAAAAATTTCCCCTTTCATTCATAAAACACCGGTTTTAACTAATAATTCAATAAACCGTATAACTAACAGTGATTTATATTTTAAGTGCGAAAATTTTCAGAAAACCGGTTCGTTCAAAGCACGTGGGGCGTTTAATGCAATTTTATCGGTAAACGAACAAAAGTTAAAGAAAGGTGTAGCAACTCATTCATCAGGCAATCACGCAGCAGCATTAGCATTTGCTGCCCAAAGGCTAAAAATAAAATCATTTATTGTTATGCCTAAAAATGCTCCTGTCAACAAAATTGAGGCTGTAAAAAGTTATGATGGATTAATTGTTTTTTGCGATTCGTCTTTGGAAGCACGCGAAGCAACTCTCGAAAAAGTTGTAACTCAAACGTGTGCCACATTTATTCATCCATATAATAATTACGATATAATAAAAGGACAGGCAACTGCTGCTTATGAATTTTTTAATCAAATTGAAAAACCCGATTATATTTTGGTACCACTTGGTGGCGGTGGAATTTTAAGCGGAACATCATTAGCAACAAAATATTTTTCACCTAATACTAAAGTAATTGGTGTAGAACCACAAATAGCCGATGATGCTTTCCGTTCGCTTCGTGACGGAAAAATTTATTCATCTACTTATCCCAACACAATAGCCGATGGTTTGAGAACCTCTCTAAAAAAAAGAACGTTTAGAATTTTGAAAGAAAACAACGTTGAAATTTTAACCGTAAAAGAAAAAACTATTGCCGAAGCGTTATTTTTAATAATTGAAAGAATGAAAATTGTGGTAGAGCCTTCTGCAGTGGTAACTTTGGCTGCAGTGTTGGAAAATAGAAAAAGATTTGAAGGTAAAAAGATCGGGTTACTTCTTTCCGGAGGAAATCTAGATTTATCAAAAATTCCGGAATATCGAAAAATTGCAGGGAAAGAATAATTTTACTCCAAATTTTTTGAAACTTCCGAATGTTTAATAAAAAACGCGATTAAAGAACTTTTTTCAAAAATTTACCTGTAATTGATTTTGGATTTTGAGCTATTTCTTCTGGAGTGCCTGTCGCAATAATTTCCCCGCCTTCTTTTCCGGCATCTGGTCCTAAATCGATAATGTAATCGGCTACTTTCATAATTTCCAAGTTGTGCTCAATAACCACAACAGAATTTCCTGCATCGATCAACATATTAAGGCTTTTAATCAAAAACTCAATATCGTGAAAGTGTAAACCGGTTGTCGGTTCATCGAAAAGAAAAAGTGTTCTGTTTTTAGAATTCTGCTTAATAATATGAGCAGCAAGCTTTATTCTTTGTGCTTCTCCACCGGAAAGAGTATTTGCCGGTTGACCAAGTTTAATATAGCCCAAGCCAACCGAAGCAAGTCCTTCAAGGAATTTTGTTACTTTGGGATTTCCGTAAAAAAATTTCAACGCTTCGTAAACCGTCATATTCAAAACATCAACTATTGTTTTTCCTTTATATTTTACATCAAGAACCACTTTTTGGTAGCGTGAACCGTTACAATCTTCACAAGTTAAATACAAATCAGCAAGGAATTGCATTTCGATTTTAACCGTTCCTTCTCCTTTACAAGTTTCGCATCTGCCTCCGGGAACATTAAACGAAAAATATCCGGGAGTAAAACCACGAGCTTTTGCCAACGGTGTATTGGCAAAAATTTCACGTATAACGTCAAAACCTTTTACGTAGCTTATCGGGTTGGAACGCGGTGATTTCCCGATTGGCTTTTGGTCGATTAGTTCAACCGAATTAATTTTCGAAAAGTCAACTGATTTACATTTCCCGATTTTTGGCGGATTTCCACCAAGTAATTTGTAGATGTTACCGTATAATACATCGTTTATTAAACTGGATTTTCCCGAACCACTAACACCGGTAATTACTACAAATTTTTCGAGAGGAATTTCAACATCAATATTTTTAAGATTATTTTCAAATGCACCGAATATTTTAATTGTTTCGGTTTTATTTGTTCTTCTTTTATGTGGAATTTGAATTTTTTTTACGCCCTTTAAATATTTTCCGGTAAGAGATTCGGGATTTTCTGCAATTTCTTTGTATGTTCCCGAGGCAATAATTTTTCCGCCTTCGGTTCCTGCTCCGGGACCCATATCAAAAATAACATCGGCTTGTTTCATAATTTCGGGGTCATGCTCTACAACAAGAACCGTATTTCCCAAATCGCGTAATGATTTTAAAATTTTTATTAATCGTGCATTGTCCCTTGGGTGTAAACCGATGCTTGGTTCATCAAGTACGTAAAGAGTTCCCACCAACGCTGCTCCAAGCGAAGTTGCTAAATTTATTCGTTGTGCTTCACCGCCGGAAAGTGTTGAGCTCATTCTATCCAAAGTTAAATAGCCAAGTCCAACCTCGTTTAAGAATAGTAATCTTTTTCTTATTTCCTCGATAATTTGTCCGGCAACTTTATTTTCGTATTCGGAAATTTTTAAATTTTCAAAAAATCGGAACGCACTTTTTATAGTCATTTGCGTTATATCTGCTATTGTTTTACCGGCAACTTTAACATACAAGGCTTCGCGTCTTAATCTGGAACCTTTACAAGCGGAGCAAGTTGTGTAGCCCCTATATTTACTTAACAAAACGCGAATATGCATTTTGTAGGTTTTTTGTTCAAGGATTTTAAAAAATCCTTCTATTCCCGGAAAACCGTCAAAACCTTGCCAAATATATTTTTTGTGAAGTTCACTTAATTCTTCGTAAGGAATATCAAAAGGAATTTTTCTTTTCTTGCCTTTAAGAATTAGCTCTCGATTAAATTTACTGAATTTCGGTGTTCGCCAAGGAGCAATTGCACCTTCCAATATAGAAAGTTTTGGATTTGGAATAATTAAATTTTCGTCGTAACCAATTACTCGACCAAAACCTTGACAAACCGGACAAGCACCAACGGGATTATTAAAAGAGAAAAATTGTGGAGTTGGTTCTTCGTAACTAATTCCGCAGCATTCGTATTTTGTAGAAAATGATTTTACATCTCCATTTTCTACATTTATTACGGAAAGTGAACCATTCCCTAATTTAAATGTTATTTCTATTGCATCTGATAAATGTTCGCGTAGGTTTTCTTTTGTCTTAAAACGTTCGATTATTACGTAAAATTTTTCTCCAAATTTCGGTTTTTCGTCATCGTTAAGATTGTATGTTATTCCATTTTGCCATAATCTAAAAAGACCCTTACGTTTTAGTAAATTTATTTCAAGCTCAAATTCTGCTTCATCCGTTATTTCGATTGGGTAAGTCAAAAGAAATTTTTTGCCAAATTCAAATTTTTCTAACCATTCAATTACCGAAGCAACAGAATCTTTTTTTACTTCGTTACCACAAACAACACAGTATGTTTTGCCAATGCGAGCAAAAAGAAGTCGAAGAAAATCGTAAATCTCGGTTGTTGTTCCAACCGTTGAGCGAGGATTTTGGGAAGGCGCTTTTTGTTCTATTGCTACTGCGGGACAAATTCCCTCGATTGACTCAACATCCGCTTTCTCCATTCTATCTAAAAATTGTCGTGCATAAGAAGACATACTTTCTACAAAGCGACGCTGTCCTTCGGCAAAAATAGTATCGAAAACAAGAGAGGATTTTCCGCTTCCACTAACGCCGGTAAATACAATTAATTTTCCGCGTGGGATTTCCAAATCTATATTTTTCAGATTATGAGTACGGGCGTTTTTTACAATGATTTTATCGTTCATTAGTCTTTTTCGAAATATTTAAAATTTAAAGATAGAAAAATAGCCCGGATATTTTATTAGAAGAAGAATAAGAAATTTGTAAAATAGAGAGAATGTGGAATCAAAAAATCACCGCATTTTCAATGTGTTCGATTTCTGTATTACCTTTTTGTATTAAAATCGAGACAACATCAATGCGTGCCGATTTGAACGAGATTTTATTTTCGTATTCCGCAATAAATTGTTCGGAGGCTTTTGCTATTTGTGCGAGCTTTCGTTTAGTAATTGAATAAACAGGCGAGCCAAAGTTATCGCTGTTTCTTGTTTTAACTTCTACGAAAACAAGTTCATCTTTATCCAACATAATTAAATCTATTTCGGCTCTGTCGTAACGGTAATTCCGTTTAATTAATTTCATTCCTTTTTCAATTAAGTATTTTTCGGCTATTTGTTCGCCCTTTTTGCCGGTTTGAATATTTTTACTTTTCATTTTCTAAAAATTTTTGCTTTCATATTATTTTTTATAAATTTAAGAAAAAATAATTAAACAATATGGTTGAACTTCTAACAATACAAGAAGCAAGTAAGTGGGCAAGTAAATATCTTAATAAAAACGTTACGCCTTCAAATATTTCTTATCTCATCCAATATGGTAAGGTAAAGAAATACGGGAATAACGGCAACACCGCTGTAAATAAATATGATTTAATTTCTTACTACAAAAGCAAACACGGAAAAAGAGAAATTGATTGGAAATCCAAACTCGGCGAAGACTTAAATTGGGCTTTGTCATTTGAACATTTGAAAGAAAAAGAGACTACAAAACACGTACACAGATTGCACCCGTACAAAGGTAAATTTATTCCTCAATTAGTTGAATATTTTTTGGATGACCATACCGATGAATTTAAAAAAGAAATTTACTTTAACAAAGGCGATATCGTTCTTGACCCTTTTGCCGGAAGCGGAACAACATTAGTACAAGCTAACGAATTGGGAATGCATGCAATCGGAATAGATGTTTCTTATTTCAATGTTTTGATAGCAAATGTAAAAATTGCAAATGTAGATTTCGCAGATTTGTATTCTGAAATACATAGAATTACAACCGCATTAAAGAATTTTATTTCGGATAAAAATAACATTGAGTTCGAAAACAAATTACTTGCCGAATTAAATGAGTTTAATAAAAAATATTTTCCTTCACCCGATTTCAAAATTAAAGTTAGAAATAAGGAAATAGACGAAAAAAAATACACCGCTGAAAAAGAAACTGAATTTCTAAATACTTTTAATAAGCTTGTAAAAGAATACAAAATAAAGATTGAACAACCTCACAAAAATACTTTCCTCGACAAATGGTATTTACTCCCGATTAGAAATGAAATCGATTTTGTTTTTGAAGAACTAAAAAAAGTAAAAAATCCCACTACAAAAAAAATTATCACGATAATTTTAAGCAGAACAATTCGTTCGTGCCGTGCAACAACACATGCTGACTTAGGTACGTTGAAAGAACCGGTTTACCAAACTTATTATTGTAAAAAGCACGGGAAAATTTGTAAGCCTTTATTTTCAATTATTTCGTGGTGGGAAAGATACAGCAAAGATACAGTAAAAAGATTATACGAATTTAGTAAATTGAAAACAGATACTTTTCAGATAAGTTTACAAGGTGATTCTCGCACAATTGACATTTTTTCCGAATTGGAGAAAAAACATACCGAATTTGCTAAACTTACCAAACGGCAAAAGATAAAAGGAATATTTTCAAGTCCGCCTTATGTGGGACTTATTGATTATCACGAACAGCACGCTTACGCTTACGAATTATTTGGATTTAAGAGAAACGACGAACTTGAAATAGGTCCGCTTTACAAAGGACAGGGAAAAGAGGCAAGAAAATCATACATCGAAAGTATTGCACAAGTTTTAATTAATTCGAAAAAATTTATGCAAAAAGATTATGACGTTTTCCTTGTTGCAAACGACAAGTATAATATTTATCCCGAAATTGCGGAAAAAGCCGGAATGCTGATTGTTAATCGTTACAAACGCCCTGTTTTGAACAGAGTGGAAAAAGACAGAGGTGCTTACTCGGAAATAATTTTTCATTTAAAGGAAAAATAAATGTCATTACAAAAAGAACAAATTGAGGCAATTGAAAACACAATTAAAACCACATTACACAAAAGATTTACTTCCTATAATCCGGAACCGTCTTATATGCCGTTTCACACAAGATTATTGGGAAAAGATAGACTTGCTCTTTATTCGTTTATTCATTCGTTGAACACTAATTTCGGGACAACAATTTTTGAACCGGTTGCAGTGGAATTAGCTTCAGCGAGATTTAAAATTGCAAAAAGGCAAGTAGTCTCGGGCAATAAAATCAGTGAAAAGGCATTATTTGAAATTCAAAAAATAATGGATGATTTAACCGCAGCAAATAAAACTCCCGATTTTATTACTGAAACCGAGACTTTAAGAAAAGTTTGCCACGAAGGTGATTTCAGAAAAGTAAAACCTACCAAAGTCGATCTTTATCTCGAAGATTATTCCGGAAATATTTTTTTAATTGATATTAAAACTGCTAAACCAAATAAAGGCGCCTTCAAAGAGTTTAAAAGAACTTTGTTGGAATGGAAAGCAACGGTTCTTGCTGAAAATCCCAATGCAAATGTAACATCGTTTATTGCAATCCCGTATAATCCTTACGAACCAAAACCTTACAGCCGTTGGACGATGGCGGGAATGTTGGATTTGAATTACGAATTAAAAGTTGCCGAAGAATTTTGGGATTTTCTCGGAGGAAATGGTGCGTATCAAGATTTATTAAATTGCTTTGAAAAAGTTGGAGTTGAATTAAGAGAAGAAATTGATGAGTATTTTTTGAAATTTAAATAAATCATAATTTATTTTTAATCGAGGGTTAAAATGAAATTCTTATCCCGAATTTTATTTTACTTGCTTGTTTTTAGTAATTTCGCATTCTCTCAATTTTCTCCCGGTGCAAGGGAAATTGCATTGGGTAATTCCGCTTATGCTCTTGCAAACGATGCGTTCTCTGTTTTTTACAACCCTGCCGGTTTAGCACAAATAAATTGGAAGGAATTTTCGGTTTACTATTCGCCGTCTCCTTTCGGATTAAAAGAACTTGCCAACGGAAATTTCGCTTTGAATTACAATTTGGCTTTTGGTAATATTTCGCTTGGTGCTAAAATTTACGGATTCGAACTTTATCGCGAAACTTCGGTTTTACTCGGGTTTTCGAAAAGATTTTTCAAAAGATTTTTTGCAGGCTTTACAATCGAATACAATTATTTGAAAATCAAAAATTACGGTAGTGCGAATGCTTTTGCCGTCAACCTCGGTTTGCTTTATTATTTAACGAGGAATTTAAAATTCGGATTTTACGGAAAGAATATTTTTCTTGCTTCATATTCGGGAGAAGAAAATGAAATTCCGACCGAACTTTTTTTGGGGTTAAGCTTCTCACCGATAGAAAGCGGTAATGTTAATTTTGCCGTTACAAAACAATTGGGTTACACGCCAAGCTTAAAATTCGGTGCGGAATACGAATTGTTACGTTACGTTTTGTTAAGAGTTGGATTTGAATCCGAGCAGCGTGCAGTAACTGCTGGATTGGGAATTGTTTACGGATTGGTGGAAATCGATTACGCTGCATTTATTCACAACGTTTTGCCCGTAACTCATCAAATTTCAATTACGTTTGCTACCGAATCAATTGAAAAGAGGAATAGCAAAATCTTAAAATTTTTATTCGGCAATGAAAAGTAAATTTATTTACATCGTGATTTTATTCGGGTTTTCTCTTCCTATATTCGCTCAAGTTACCGATTCTATTGATGTTCACACAATTATTGGAAATTATGTTTTGTCGGTTGCGGGCGAAGAAAATTCATCCGAACTTTACAATTATTTGGAAGATCTTGCGGAAAATAAAATCAACATTAACAAAGCCGATTACGTAACGCTTTCGCAAATTCCTTTCCTTTCTCAAAATGATATTTCGAAAATTTTGACTTACAGAACTCGTCATAAAAAATATTCTTCAATTTACGAATTACGAAACAGCGGGATTTCCAACAGAATTTATTTTATGTTAAAGCCGTTTGTTACATTGGGCGAAAGTAAATCGAGCAAATGGAATTTCTCATCACAAATAAGAACACGCGTAATTAACAATGTTTTAAGCGGAAACGAGAATGTTTTTAATTCATCGAAAACTTATGCGAGGTTAATAAGTAAGCTTAATAATTTTGGTTTTAATGCTGTAATTGAAAAAGATGCATACGAGAAAAATTTATTGGATTACAAAAGTTTTAACTTGTTGTGGAAAAGCAATTCTCATTTAAACACCGCAATTATTGGCAATTATGTTTTTGAGTTCGGGCAGGGACTTGTTCTTTGGTCGCCGTATTCTTTTTCGAAAAGCGGCGATATTCGTTCAAGTAGCATTAAAACCGCACGCACGATTGTCCCGTACAAAAGTACCGACGAAGTTCGTTTTTTTCGCGGAGGCGGATTTCGGCTTGACTTTTCGGGCTTTTCCGCTTCTTTGTTTTATTCCGATAAACCGTACGAAACAACAATCCACGATGACACGTTTTCATCTATTACAGGAACCGGCTTGCATTTGGAAAATACTTCGTCATACGATAAAATAAGGATAAAAACTTACGGAGGAACTTTTTCCTACGAAAATTCTTGGTTAAAAACATCCTTGCTTTATGTTGGTAACAATTTCTCTATTCCGTTATCATTTGGCGAATTAGAGAAAAACCGCTTCTCACTTTATTCGTTAGAAGCAAATTTAAGATATGGTTTAACTCGTTTAACTACGGAAACAGCTTACAACGGTAATGGGATTGCCGGTATTTATGTTTTGTCTTTTAATCTCGGAAAAAGGATTTCGCTTTATTCTTCGTTCAGATATTATTCGCCAAAATATTATTCGCTATTTGCGAGAGGTTTTGGAGAATACGGAAAAACAAACAACGAACGCGGTTTGTTCGTTGGCGCAAAAATTTCTACGGCAGTCGGGAGGATTTCATTTTATTATGATTTGTTCAATCAAATTTCGGCTGATGAAAAAAATCCATTTCCTCTAAACGGCGACGAAATGTTAATCGAGTTTTCATCCGCAAATTTTTTGAACAACATATTTTATGTTCGAGCAAAACGCGAAATTAAAAATACATACGAATTGCTTGAAAATTCCGAAACAAAAAATTTAACAAAGAAAGCAACCGTACGAGTTCGAATATATTTAAAGAGCAAGTTGAGTAAAGTCTTGTTTATTAAATCGCAATTTGATTTAACGTATTTTTTGCAAAACGAAAAATCAGTAGGTTACTCTTTTTCCGAAATGGTAACATTTAATAAACCAACAATAAAAATTACCGGTTCGCTTTCTTTTTTTGATGCAAGAGATTACGGCACAAGAATTTACCTTTACGAGTATGACTTGGACGGCGTTTTCCGTAACTCAATGTTTTACGGCGAAGGTTTACGACTTTACTTACTTGCAAAATTCAGAATTTGGAATTCGTTATTGTTGCAATTTAAAATTGCCGCCACACATTATCTAAATACTGAATTTATTGATGTTGAAACACACCGGTTAAACAAAAGCCTTTCGTTTCAGTTGGAATATCGTTTTGATTAATTCGACAAAGGCTGAGAGAAATCTTGAAATCCAAATCGTTATGCCTAGTTTCAACATCTTAAAGCTTCCTTGTCTCTTCGTCCCTCGGAATAACAGTAAAAACAAACGTCTCTTTATCTCCGTCCGAAACTGAGTTTCGGACGGCAATAGCAACCGAAATTTTATTTCGGGTAAATCAAAGTCCCGTAGGGACGACATCTTTGTAGTAAAAATTAGGTAAAGAAAAACCAAGATCCGTAAGAGCGAAACAAAAAAATCAATTGAACGAAATACAATTTCATTCGGTGATTACTAAGTTTTTTCATTCATAATTAATCATTCAAAATTCAACATTATGATATTTTAACTATCAAAGGTTTTCTCCTCTTCCGGCTTTATCGAGGTGAGGCGTTAATTAAGAAAAAATCAGCTATTTTTCGTAAATTTGCAGTCTCGTTTTAAAAATTTTTGGATAAGATGCTCATACAAAGAATAAAAAAACACGATAGAACACAATTCGAATTAAAGTTCCATTTCCCACTTAAAAAAGAACAAAAGGAGGTGGAATATAATGCGGATTTGTATTTCTTTTTACCGAAAAGTTTGGGCATCAACAGAATTACTTATCGCAAAGTAAATTTTTACGATAGTATCCAAAATTATGTTCGTCTTAAAACCCCTGTTTATACTTTACATGGAATTTTATCGGGAGAAAATTCTCCTTATTCGAAATTACATTCGGTTTATACAAACACTGCACACAATACATCAAAAGAAAACTTTGACGAATTTGAAAATCAAACGAAATTATTTTGTAGCATTACGGCATCATCAATTCGCGATAATGCGTATTACTTAACACACGATGCCCCTTCAACAGAATTGGAAAACTTAATTGAAAAACACATTGCATCCGTAAAGATCATAACTGAAAAATACCGCGATTTATTATCTGTTATTTCAGTTCCAACAGTTCCAAAGGATTTGATTTCCGTTTATCGATTTGGGGACGAGTACATCAGTTTGATGATTGAAAAATATTCGTTTCGTATTTTGGAATTTCTTCGCAAAAACAAATTAGATTTTGATAAAGAAAAAATTAACAACGAATTACTCCGCTTAATTAAAACCGAGCTAAATTACAGACGTCGTGCCGGTTATTCTTCGCTTCCTAATGAAAAAAACGAAAGCGAAGAAATGATGTTTAGGTTTAGTGTGTTAAAAAAATATTTCAACAGTGTTCTTTCAATTGAAACTAATAAAGAGCAGGAAGGTGTTGTCCTTGAACAAGTTCTCTTTGCAATTGCCGCCGGACTTGCAATGATTTTTGCAACATCTGTCGCGTTTATTAGCCAATCAATTTATGGCAATTTAACAATGCCTTTTTTTATTGCACTCGTTGTTAGTTATATGTTTAAGGATAGGATTAAGGAGCTTTCGAGAGTTGCTCTGAAAAATATCTTTTCGCAAAAAATATACGATTACAAAACAAAACTTTACCTCGACGAGAAATATAAGCTCGGTAGAATTCGCACCAGTTTTGCTTTTGCAAAGGATGAAGAAATTCCGAATGAAATTTGGAAAATACGTAATAAATTCCGCACACCGGAGTTCGATAATACATTTGCAAAGGAAAATGTAATTCAATTCAGAAAAAACATAAAACTTAATCCGGGATTTAGAAAAAGTCTTTCACGCGATTATGAATTTAATTCAATAACCGATATTCTTCGCTTCGACGTCTCTCGCTTTTTAACAAAAATGGATGAACCGCGAAAGCCTATTTTTATTTTAACTGAAAACGGCTATAAAAAAACACATGCAAAAAGAGTTTATCATGTTAATCTAATTATTAAATACGAGCGAGAAGGAAAGTCGGATTATCAGCGTTACAGACTTGTTCTTACAAAGCGTGGAATAGAAAGAATTGAATTTGTTACCGAAGAAAAATTTTAACATTAAATAACTAAGGGAGTTTAATACATTGATCTTTAAAAAAATTAAAAGCTTGGAAAAACAGATTGATAATTATCTCGACCTTTTGGTAAAGGGCGGTTTTTTATTCAAACATGGTGTGAAATATTTTATGGAAGGAGATGTTGAAGAATTCCAAAAACGCCTTGACGATATTAATAAAACCGAAAGCGACGGAGATAATTTACGACGGGATATTGAAACAAAGCTTTACACCGAAACTTTAATTCCCGAATCAAGGGGCGATGTGCTTGGTTTATTAGAATCATGCGATCGTGTTTTAAATATTACTGCGGAAACTCTTAATCAATTTTATGTTGAACAACCATTTATATTGGAAGAATTAAAACCCAAGTACATTGAATTGGCAAATATTTCAATCGCCTCGCTCGAAGAAATGGTTTCCGCCGTTAGAGCATATTTTATTAACGTTGTCGATGTAAAAGATCACGTAAACAAAGTGCAACTTTACGAAACTGAATCCGATAAAATTGCGATGAAAATTAAATACGAAGTTTTCCGTTCCGACCTTGATTTATGTAAGAAAATGCATATGCGATACTTTGCTCTTCATATTGAAAATATTGCCGATGAAGCGGAAGATGTTTGCGATAGGCTTTCTATTGCTGTAATTAAGCGTTCCTTGTAAAACGGAGTAATTTATGATTTGGTTTTATTTATTAAGCGGATTGTTTTTGGGTTGGTCGCTCGGAGCAAATGATGCAGCAAATATTTTCGGCACCGCTGTCGGTACACGGATGATTCGTTTCCGCACTGCGGCAATGGTGAGTGCCGTGTTTGTAATTCTTGGAGCGGTAATAAGCGGAGCGGGAGCGTCGCACACACTTGGTAAACTTGGAGCCGTTAATGCAATCGCGGGTTCATTTACTGTTGCACTTGCTGCTGCAATAACTGTTACTTGGATGACAAAATTAAAACTTCCCGTTTCTACAACGCAGGCAATTGTTGGTGCAATTGTCGGTTGGAATTTGTTTACCGGCTCTCCGACAGATATTAATTCGCTTACGAAAATTGTTTCCACTTGGGTTGTTTGTCCATTGCTTACTGCTGTGTTTTCGTTTTTTCTTTACAAAATAACTACAAGAATTGTAATTAAAGCAAACGTTCATATGCTTGAACAAGATACATACAACAGAATCGGGCTTTTGCTTGTTGGTGCCTTCGGTGCTTACAGCTTGGGTGCAAATAACATTGCTAACGTAATGGGAGTTTTTGTTACTGCAAAGCCATTCGACGATTTATCTTTCGGCTCGCTTTTTACTTTGAGCGGAACACAACAGCTTTTCCTTCTCGGTGGAATTGCAATTAGCGTTGGTGTGTTTACATATTCTTATCGTGTAATGATGACTGTTGGAAACGATTTGTTTAAACTTACACCAATTGCCGCTTTGGTTGTTGTTCTTGCAGAATCTCTCGTGTTATTTCTTTTTGCATCTAAAAGTTTGGAGCAATGGCTTTTAAGTCACGGACTTCCAGCATTTCCGCTTGTTCCGGTTTCGAGTTCGCAAGCGGTTATTGGCGGTGTAATCGGAATTGTACTTGCTAAAAAAGGACGAGGAATAAATTTCAAAGTGCTTGGCAAAATTGCATCCGGTTGGGTTACAACTCCGATTATTGCCGGGTTAATAAGTTTTATTGCTTTATTTTTTGCACAAAACGTATTCGAACAAAAAGTTGTTGATTACGAAAAACAAAGAAAAGCCGCTGTTGTTGAACTTCAACAAAAAACACAAGAAGTTCATAAATTAAAACAAGCCGAAGCAAGCGGTTTTACAAAAAAACGTTAAACCTTATGCGTAAAGAAATTGAAATTTCCGTACCGCATAAATTTATTAACAATGATGATTTCATTAAAAACGAGGTTGCAAAAAAATTAAAACTTGCTCGCGAAGAAATTACAGGAATTGTTTACTTACGCCGTTCGATCGATGCAAGAAAATCCCCCGTTTACAGATTAAGATTAATTGCTTTTGTTAACGAACTACCGCAAGAAAAACCGCTTGCATTTGATTTTAAAGATGTTAGTAAAGGCAAAAGAGTTGTAATTGTAGGAAGTGGACCTGCCGGACTTTTCGCCGCACTTCGTTTAATTGAACGTGGAATTAAACCGATTGTTGTGGAACGCGGAAAAGATGTTCGCAGCCGTCGGCGTTCGTTGAAGCAAATAATGTCCGAAGGAATTGTTGATGAAAATTCCAATTACTGCTTTGGCGAAGGCGGAGCGGGAACTTACAGCGATGGCAAACTTTACACACGCAGTAAAAAACGCGGCAATGTTAAACGAGTTTTGGATTTGTTAATTTATCACGGTGCAATTCCCGATATTGCCGTTGATTCGCATCCGCATATCGGTTCAAACAAATTGCCTAAAATAATTGAAGGAATACGCAAAACAATTATAACGTTTGGTGGCGAAATTCATTTCGATTCTCGCGTAACCGATTTTGTTATTGAAAACAACAAAATGAAATCGGTAATAGTTAATAATAAAGAAGAAATATCAGCCGAAGCATTCGTAATTGCAACAGGGCATTCGGCTCGCGATGTTTGGCAAATTTTCGATAAACACAATCTCGCACTCGAAGCAAAGTCGTTTGCAATGGGAGTAAGAATAGAACACCCGCAAAACTTAATTGATTCAATTCAATACAAAATTAAAACGCGACCGCTTACGCTACCGGCAGCAAGTTACACGTTAACGCATAATCGAAACAATCGTGGAATTTATTCCTTCTGTATGTGTCCGGGTGGAATTATCATTCCCGCTTCCACTCGCTCGGATGAGCTTGTGCTGAACGGAATGTCCGTATCGAAAAGAAATTCACCGTTTGCAAATTCGGGACTTGTTGTAACTGTAAACGAAAAAGATTGGCAGCGTTACAAAAAGTTCGGACATTTTGCAGCACTTGAATATCAAAAGGAATTTGAGCGTGCAATGTTTCTCTACGGAGGTGGAAAACAACAAGCACCTTCACAAAGATTAATCGATTTTGTAAATGGAAAAATTTCGTCAACCTTGCCAACAACTTCCTACAAGCCGGGAATTGTTTCGGCTCCGCTTCATAAAATTTTACCGGAAGAAATTTCAGAGAATTTGAAAGAAGCCGTAAAAGTTTTTAACAAAAAAATGAAAGGCTATTTATCCGAAGAAGCAATAATAATTGCACCGGAAAGCAGAACAAGTTCGCCTGTTAAAATTCCAAGGGATAAAGAAAAATTAAATCACCCGCAAGTTGAAAATCTTTTTCCCGCAGGTGAAGGAGCCGGATATGCTGGCGGAATTGTTTCCGCGGCAATCGACGGCGAAAAAGTTGCGGAAAGTATTTTGATTAACCAATATTAGAAAATTTCCTTCTATGATTTTTCGTAATTTTACAAACAGAATTTGCTTTGTCAATTTTCGAAAACAATTAAAATTTTAATAATGCACAAACAACAAAATGCGGAAAACTTTCCTTTAATAAGTACGAACGGCGTGTTACGCCCAACGTACGTAGAAGTTAACCTTCCAAACATTAAGTTCAATTACGAGCAAATTAAAAAGCAAGTGGGAAACGCAGCGGTAATGCCAGTACTAAAAGCAAATGCGTACGGACACGGCTTGGTGCGTGTTGCCAAATTTTTTGATTCGTTAAATGTTAAATACATTGGCGTTGCCGTTTTAGAAGAAGGAATTTTGTTACGCGAAAACGGTGTGCAATCGCCAATTCTGGTTCTCGGTGGAATTCTCGGGAATCAAATACCGCTTTTTCTGAAATACGATTTAACCATAACCGCATCGTCCATCGAAAAGTTAAATCAGATTGAAGAAGTTGCTGCGGAAATGAATAAGTCCGCAAAAATTCATCTTAAAATTGATACCGGAATGGAACGAATTGGTGTACATTATTACAATGCCGAAAAATTTCTTGAATATGCGTTTTCGTTAAAACACATATTTGTAGAGGGAATTTTTTCCCATTTTGCAAATGCAACCGAAAAAGATTTAAGTAAAACAAAAATTCAACTAAATAGATTTTTGGAAATTTTAGATTTTGCCGAAAAAGAAAAATTTGAAATTCCGTTAAAACACATTGCAAACTCGGGAGCAATTTTGCAATTACCGGAATCGTATTTGAATATGGTGCGTCCCGGAATAATTTTATTTGGTGTTTATCCTTCGAGCGAAGTACAAAAAACATTTGAAATAAAACCGGCGTTGGAATGGAAATCCCGTGTTGTTTATTTTAAGGTAATCAAAGCGGGTAATCCCGTTGGTTACGGCTGGACGTGGAAACCAAAAGAAAACATTCGGGCGGTTACTGTTCCGGTTGGCTACGGCGATGGTTATTTCAGAAGTATGTCCGGCAAAGCGAAAGTAATAATCAGAGGAAAACGTTATACGGTAATCGGAACGATTTCGATGGATCAAATTGTTGTAAATATTGGAAAAGATTCGGCATTTAATAACGACGTGGTAACTTTAATTGGAAAGCAAGGCGATGCGGAAATTACGGTTGAAGAATTAGCAAATTGGGCGGGAACAATTCCTTACGAAATATTGACAAACATAAACACACGCGTTCCGAGAATTTACAAAGAAGATTAAAACCGAGTACTTAAACCAAATCTGTGTAAATTTCCGGCAGGTCCAAATGAAGAAAAAGCGTAATCGATTTGGTATCCTTTTACATTTACCCCAAATCCGAAATTAAATCCCGAAAGACCTTTTTTCGTTCCCAAATTCATTTCGTCCCGTTTATTGTTATCGTAACCGAAACGCAAGGTTACAACGCCGCTTATTTTTAATTCGGCACCAAAAACCCACTGCTTAAGCCTTTCGGAAAAGGAAGTGAAATTATCGGCAAGATGGATAAACGAAAAGAAGAATTTCAGCGGTACGTGTGCAAGCCGTTTGGCAAAACCGAGTCTTACATCAAGCGGAAGATTTTCTTTTGTGCCGGCGTACGTGGAAAGCTGAGTTCCCAAATTCAGTACAGAAAAACCGAAACTCCACAAATATTCCGGCAAATCGTAAAACAAACCGATATCGGTAGAAATTGCTGTTGAATTGTAATTATCAATTCCCGAATAAATAAATCGTAAATTAACACCGTAGTAAAAATTTTTATCGAGCGAATTTCCGTAACCAAGAGTTAACGCAAAATCACTTGCTCCGAATTCACCGAGTTTATTTCCGAATTGATCGGCTTTTGTAAAATTACCATAATCGACAAACTGAATGCCGGCGGAAAATCTTCCCCAATTGTTAAAATTCCTTGAAGCAGCAAGGCTAAACGAATTTATTCCTTCAAGATGTTTAAGAAAAGAAAACGAAACAGGTGTGGCTTTTAACAAATTTATTCCGGCTGGATTGTAAAATACCGAATTTACATCATCGTTTGAGGCAACAACACTACCGGCAAGCGCTGCCGCTCTTGGACTATTATCAACACGTAAAAAATTATAAGTAGATTGTGAAAAAATTATTGAACTGATAAAGAGTAATATTATTAAGGTTTTATTCATTTTGCTTAATCAATTTTTTCATTTAAGAATTTTTAAATATACGTTTTTCATTTGAATATCACACAAGAAAATTGGATTTTTTTAATAGGATGTTTTGTCCGTTGTCCTTGGTCAATTCCAAATTGTCATTACAAGCAAAGGGAGTGAATGGGACGCTGATTTGTTCTGATTGATTATGATTTTTATGGATTCTTAAATAGAACACGGATGCCAATTTACCCCGTGACAACGGGGCGGATGCGACGGATTTTCACGGATTATTTTTGTGTGAACTGTGAACGGTGAGCAGTGAACAGCAACATCAGCATTCAGCCCCGATTCTCGAGGTAAACTGTCCAGCGTTTTATAAACAATCTAAATTCGAAATCCCAACTTGTCATTTCGAACCCCGAATGCAACTTGTTGCCGAAGAGGTGAGAAATCTTTTAGAACTGGAAAAGATTTCTCCTCAGCCTACTCCGTAGGCTTCGTTCGAAATGACAGAAAAATTTTGAGTTCATCTCCGTCCTAAGCTGTTTTTCGGACGGGAAAAAAAGATTCCTCTCCCGACTCGCCTGGATCAGCTTCGCCGAAATGACATTTTTCAGAACTTCATTAATTCTTACCTTTCCGCCTTTTATTCAACATTCATAATTCAACATTCAACATTTGAAATTATTCATTAATAATTTCCACCAAGCGTTTTGCCGAATTTTCCCAAGTATAATTTTTCATAAATTCACCGGCATTTTTTCCTAATTTTCTAACTTCATCACGATGATGATAAGCATATTCAATCTTTTCGATAATCTCATCCAAATCCGGATCAAACCAATTTGCCCAAAGTGTTTTATTATCGGAATAAAGTCGGAAAGGTTTGTGTTCATTTACTAAAAGGGCGTGATTTTCCGAAAGTACATCCCGTTGCCCAGAATTATTTGCCGCAACAACCGGTTTACCGCAAGCCATATATTCCATAAGCACAAGGTTAGTTCCGCCTTCGCAACGATTTGGAAACACGCCAATATCGGTCTTTGCGTAAATTTCACGTAATTTATGATTGGGAACAACATCAAGCGTAATGATTTTCGATGCATCTATTCCGTTGATCTCGTAAATGTGTTGCATTTTTTCCTGCCAACTTTCGCCTTTGTTTTCGTAATTGAACGTGGGTGCGTAGTGGTACAATTCCATCGATTGAGGCCAAAAGTTGTACCAAGCATTTATTAAAACAATATCGTCGTATTTTTCGCTTAACGTTTTAAACGCTCGAAGAACCAAATCTTGACCTTTACGTAATTCGAACTTCCCGCCCGAAAAAATGACAAAAAGACTTTCGTCGGTTTTCGGTTCTGCGGGATAAAAAATTTCGGGATCAATTCCTTGAATTAAATAATCCGAATTATCAATTCCAACTTCACGCAATTTTTCCAAATTCCATTTCGAGCCGCCGATTACTTTGTCATACTTACGTGCATTGCGTATTGAATGAATATTCAACTCATTTTCAAAAAAAGTGTAGCCGTAGTTTTCTTCGCCCCAAATTTTTGCAAGCGGTTGAAAGTCAATTCCGGTAAGAGCGTGAAAAACTTTTCCCTCCACATTTTTAACTTGTGTACCGTCTTTTTCAAAATCCCATACTTTCACATTCGGATAAAACTTCGGCGTTTCTTTGTATAGATAATTACTACAAACTCCCCAGCCGAAATTTTCCCCTTTTGAAAGCGCTAAATATAGTGGTTTCATTTTTTCCTTCTAAAATTCAATTGGGAATTAAGATTTTTGGATATTATCAATTTTACGAAACATACAAAAGAGACCGATTATGGAAAAATTAATCTGAATGTGGAACCCTTTCCTTTTTCCGTATCGATTTCCAATGTAATTTTGTTTAAATCGCAGTGTGCTTTTGCCAAAGGTAAACCTAATCCGTTTCCGTCAACCGAACGTGTGTAACCTTGCTCTTCCTGTGTAAAAGGTTCGAAAATTTTTGGTAAATATTCTTTTGAAATTCCTCTTCCTGTATCGATACATTCGAAAATTTTCTTGCCGTTTTCTTCTTTTAAAATAACATCAATTTTCCCTTTGTCTGTAAAAATTATTGCATTTTCAATAATATTTTTTGTAATTATTCTAACGGAATTAGGATCAACATTTTCTACTGTTAAATCGGATTGTTCAATAATATTTAACTCAAGGTTTTTATTTTTAGCAAGATCTCTTAAAAGATTAACATTTTCGTTAACCAATTTATTAACGTTAACGGTTGTAGGTGAAAAGACATAGGTATTGTTTATAATATCGGAATAGTTGAGTATTAAATCGACTGTACGGGTAATTCTATCAATACCGGTTTTAATTCCATTTAAAAGCTCGGTTAACTCTTCGTTTTCTTCGTCGGCAAAATCTACAATAAGCAAACTCGATAAGCTAACAATTGCATTTAACGGCGTTCTAATTTCGTGCGAAATTTGAGCAAGAAATTCCCCTTTAAGTTTATCCGAAGCCTCCGCTTTTTCTTTCGCTTCTTTTAATTCTAAATTCATTTCGCGTAATTCTTTTGTACGCTCTTCAACTTTCTGTTCTAAAATTTGGTTTTGGTTTTTCAGTTCATTTTGTAATTTGGTTATTTTCAGATGAGTTTCTACTCGCTTAAGCAATTCAAGAGGCTCAAAAGGTTTGGTTACATAATCTACCGCTCCTACTTCAAAGCCTTTTACTTTATTTACAGTATCGTCAAGCGAAGTCATAAAAATAACAGGAATATCCGAAGTTTTGGGATTTTCTTTTATTTTTTTGCAAGTTTCAAAACCGTCAATCCCCGGCATTATAACATCAAGCAAAATTAAATCCGGTTTTTGTCCTTTCTCTAAAATTTTAAGAGCATCGTTTCCGTTTAAGGCAATAATTCGTTTGTAATTGTTAAGAAGATTATTCAGTACATCAATATTTTCCGGCGTATCGTCAACAATTAAAATCTTCCCTTCGTTAATTTTAATTTCATCACTCATTTTACTTATCGTTAATTATTTTATTTAATATTTCTATTGCTTCGTCAAATTTATAATTTTTTATTAAGGTAAGCAATTGTTTACTTTCTTCTTCGTAGTTTTTGATTACACCAATATCCTTTGCCAAGTTTACGGCATCGGAATCGTAATCATCGAGGAGAACTGCTAATTTTTCGAGTTTTTCTTTTACTTCCGAAATATCTTTTGCATCAACACTCTCTTTTTCTTCCGAATTTTTAACATCTTTTTTGCTTAAAAAATCGAGTACTTTTTTTAGCTCGGCAAAAAGTTCGCTAAACGTTTCGTCAAAATCAATATCTTCATTTCTAAGCAATTTGGAATGAACGCGAACAGTTACGTTAAATAAATCTTTCATTCCCAATGTTCCGGCATTACCTTTAAGCGTATGAACTAATCTCAAAGCTTCTTCTTTATTATCGGTAAGGCAAAGTTCTTGAATTTTTACATTGAAATCCGAATACTTTTCTACAAATTTTTCAAGCAAATCGTTAAGTAGTTTTTCATTTCCGCCAACCAATCTGCTTGCTTCCGAAAAATCTATTAAACTATCGGAACTTCGTTCCGGCGTTTCCTTTTTACTTTCATCTTCGGTATTCTGTTTCAACTGGTCTTCTGAAATTTTAGTCCATTTTACCAAGGACGCAAATAATTTATCACGCTCAATAGGTTTGGTAAGGTAATCGACCATTCCGGCAGCATAACACTGTTCTTTAACACCTTGCATAGCGTCTGCAGTCATTGCTATTATTGGCAAATCTTTGTATTCTTTCATTTTTCTAATCTCGCGTGTAGCGGTAAATCCGTCCATTTCCGGCATTTGAATATCCATTAGAACAAGTGAATATTTGGAAGGAGAACCGGATTGTGCAACCTTTTCCACTGCTTCTTTGCCATTGTTTGCAATATCAATTTCAATTCCAATAGACGATAAAAGTTCGCGTGCAACTTCTTGATTTATTTCGTTATCTTCGGCAAGTAAGATTTTAACACCACTTAAATTAATATTTTCAGGAGATTTTTCTTTTTCTTGAAAATTAGCATAATTAATTTTTAATTTATCGCTCCAAAAAGAGATAAGCGAATTGTAAAGTTCGGACGATAGTACAGGCTTAATCAAAACTTTGAAATCGTAAAAATCCAATTTCATTTGCTCTATTCTAGGCATATCCGGCAACGAACTTGTTATTATAATCTTATCGCTTACTTTCTCTTTAATTAAAGGTAAAAGATTTTCTCCTTTCTCTACAATATTGCTAAAATCAATTATTGCCGCGTCAAAACGGTTAGAAGTATTTTTTTTGGGATTTTTAAGAAACTCTTTACAACTTTCGGCTGAAAAAACTTTTAGCCCAAACGAATGTAAAATTTTACCGGTATTATGCCTAACTTTATAATTTCTTTCGCAGAGCAAAACGGTTTTATTTTCAGTCAGACTTCTAATATGAATTTTAGATACGCTGAAAACAGACTGTTTTTCGAAAGGAATTTGCACATAAAATGTTGAGCCTACTTTATAGGTACTTTCAAACCAAGTTTTACCTCCCATTAACTCGGCTAATCTTTTACTAATAACCAAGCCGAGCCCGGTTCCACCATATTTTCTTGTTGTGGAAACATCTTCCTGTTGAAACGGAGTAAACAATTTACTTTTGTTTTCTTCTTTTATACCAATACCGGTATCCTCAACCGCAAAAAGCAATTCCACATTTGTATCGGTTTCGTTAACTATCTTAATAGATATAACAATTTCCCCTTTTTCCGTAAATTTTACTGCATTATTAGCAAAATTTGTTAAAATTTGGCCTAATCTTAACGGATCGCCAATTAACTGCGTTGGTATATTTTGCGGCATATCAAGTATTACTTCCAAGCCTTTTTCATAGGCTTTAGGTGCAATTATTGTTAATGTTGAATGAAGGATTTTATTAAGATCAAATTCCGTCATTTCAATAGAAAGTTCGCCGGCTTCGATTTTCGAAAAATCAAGTATATCGTTAATTATTTTCAAAAGAAGCTCAGAGGAAGATTCTATTTTACTTAAATAATTTTGAATTTTTGCCGGAGGATTGCTTTCGAGAGCCAAATGGGTTAATCCGAGTATTGCATTCATTGGTGTTCTAATTTCGTGGGACATTGAAGCAAGAAAACGGCTTTTGGCTTCGGTAGCTGCTTCGGCTGCAAGTTTTGCTCTTTTTAATTCCAAATCTTGTTTTTTCTTTTCCGTAATATCTTCCTTAACACCAATAAAATGGGTAATTTTTCCTTCTGAATTTTCAAGCGGGGTTATTGTTATATATTCCCAATAAAGTTCACCGTTTTTCTTTTTATTTAATATTTCACCTTTCCATACTTTTTTGCTTAATATAGTATCCCACATATTTTTATAAAATTCTTTGTCGTGATGACCCGATTTTAATACATTTGGAGATTTTCCAAGTACCTCTTCACGCGAGTACCCTGTAAGCTTTGTAAAAAACGGATTAACATACTCAATTTTGGCATTTCTATTTGTAATTACAACGGAAACTCCTGCTTGTTCGATTGCACTGGTAATTTTTTTCAATTCAAAACTGGATTTTTCAAGTTCGGCAAGTGCTTTTTCAGCTTTTTCTTTTTGAATATTTGCATCTTGCATTATGTTTAAAGCAGCCATTCTTGCTTTTTCCAACGTACGGTTTTTTTCTTCAAGTTCTTTAGCTTTTTTCCGTAATTCGTCTTCGAATCTTTGTTGTGCTGTAATATCTTCGAAAAGTAAAACAAATTCTTCTGTTTCTTCGGGTTCGTCAAAAATCTTTGAGCAAGTAACCGAAAAAAGAATTTCTTTGCCGGATTTTAATAATACGTTAAGTTTTATTTCGGATTGTTCCTTTTCTCCACGGAAAATGGGATAGAAAAAGTTTTTTAAAGTCTCGGTTTTTTCGGAACCGAAAATGTCAAAAACCGTCAGTTTTAATAATTCGTCTTTTGAATATCCGATTTTTTTAAGCAAATAATCATTAGCAGAAAGAAACTTTCCTATCTTATCAATATTAGCAATACCAATAGGAGCGTTTGAATATGTTTTTTGGTATAATTTAACACTCTTTTCGAGAGCAGCTTTTGCCTCGGTTATTTCTGTTACATCTTCAAGTATTGCAATATAAATTTCTTTTTCATTCAAAACATTTTTTGTAATAACTAATTTTAAAGGAAAGTATTTCCCATTTTTCTTTACTCCCATAACCAATTGTTTTTCTTTGGAGTAATTTTGAATTGCTTCCTGGAAATCGAGGTTTTCGAATTTTTCTCGGCATTCCTGAATAAATAACATTTTAAATTCTTTACCAATAACTTCTTCTGATTTGTAACCGAAAATTTCTTCGGCTTTCATATTAAATGTTAAAATTTTACCATTTCCCTCTAATGTTACAATACCACTCGAAGCTCTGTTTAACACCTCACCGAAAAAACTTTCGCGTTCTACGATTTCTTTTTGCTCTTGCTTTCTTCGTTTAAGTAAAAGTAAACCAAATAAAAATGTAGCTAAAACCATAAAAGTGTATAATAAATAAATGAATAATTTAAACTTATTATAAGAAGATAAAACTTCATCTCTCGAAATTTCGGCACAAAAACCTGCTTTTAATGTTGGGTCCCATCTCCACACGCCAAGTACATTGTTACCGAGGTAATTAATGTAATTTTTATTAAATCCACTTTTGTGTTTTATTATTCCTTCGGCAGAAAAAGTGAATACATTTTTTCTATTATTAACTATTTCTTTTTCCTCAATTTCATTTGATTTTCCCTTTGGTAATTTTAAATACAGATTACAGCAGCTAAATTCGTCGCTTTTCAAATAACCTAATTTTCTTAGAATGTCCTCGTTTCTTACTTGTGTTAATAAAAGTCCGGAATCCGAAATTAAATAAACTTCACCTGTTTTCCCGAAATATGCAGTCTGCAATAAAAAATTAAGTTCATTTATTGGCGAAATTCTGATTGATATTACTGCTACTGTATTATTATTTTCATCATTAACCGGAATAAATAAAAACATTGTAGGATAAGGTTTATCTGGTGGGTAACCTATTTCTTTATTAAATTTTTTGTCTAATGGAATAATAGGTGAATGATTTGCTTCACCGTCGAAAGCTCGTTTTAATAAAAATGGGAATCTTTTATATAGTGAACTTTTTTGTCCTATAGTAGATTTATTATTTGAATAAATAACAATATAATCTTTACTCAATAAACTAAATTCTAAATATCCAGATAAAGGTTGTAGTCGTTTTACTATTCTATCAATTTGAAGAAATTCATTTTTATTGACTAATTTTTCTTTTTTCTTTTTATATTCAATTAACTTTATTAAGGAAGAATAAAATCGCTCATCTTTATTTAAAATTGACAATTCTTGAAATCTTGTAGGAAGTAATTTATAGTTTATAACATCATAAATTGTGTTAATAGAATTATTTAATACTTGTACCGTCTGATTTTCAATAGTGGTTTTTTCGTTTTTAAGCAGTAAGTCTATGCCGAAAAAAATAAGTAAATAAATCAATAACGAAAGTAAAATTTCACCAATAACAACTTTCAAATGAGATTTTTGTTTAAAAAGATATTTGAAATCGGTAATAATTTTTTCTTGTTTTCTCGACATATCTATTCCTCGTTTTCCCAAATTTCAGGATAAGGTTTTGGTTCTCCGAGTTTTTCGGCAAAAGAATTTACTTCTTTTTTTAGTTCAATAATTCTCATTTCGCGGTTAATCATTGTTTTATTAAATAATTCCAATTCCTCGGATTTCTTTTTAAGTTCCATTTCTTTTTTTCTTCTATCCGTAATATCACGTCCGGTAGCCAAAACGGAAATAACATTTCCGTTACTGTCAAACTCGGGGACAAAACTAAAATCTAACCATTTTTGATTTGGTGTTTCCAATTCAACTCTTATTTTTTCCTTGTTTTCGAACACATATTTAACGGAACTTCTCATTTTTTCAGATACTTCCTTCTTAAAACCGAGGTCAAAACAAGTTTTGCCAATAAATTCTTCACGTGGTATTTGAGTAATTTCTATTGCCTTGTTATTTACATAAATAAATTGCAAATGCTCGTTTATTTGAATAATAGGATCATCCGAATTATCCAATAAATTACTATATTTTTTTTCGGATTCTTTTAGTTGTAAGGTTCTTTCTTCAACTAATTCTTCAAGATGTTCTTTATAATTAATAATTTCGTTGGTTTTTTCTTCCAGAAGTTTTTCAAGATTATTTCTATAATTATCCAATTCTTTTTTGTTTTCTTTTTGTTGCGTAATGTCACGAGCGACGCCAAAAATATTATATATCCCGTTTTTATTGAAAATAACCGTAACATTTATTTGAACAATCTTCCCGTTTTTTAATTTAAGCTCATGTGATAAAAAAACCGGATCGCCAGTATAATTTTTATATTTTTCGAACTCGTTTATTATTATAAATAGACTTTTTCTATCGAAATACTTGTAAATTTTACTACCGTAAATTTCACTTTTAGGTTTATCCAAAAATTTTTCTACTGCATTGTTTGCATAGATTATTCTTCCTTTTCCGTCCGTTTCGAAAACCAAATCATTTATATTTTTGAGCAAAGTATCATACTTTTCTTTTTGATTAAGTATTTCTCCTTCTAGTTTTTTTCGTTTGGAAATATCTCGAACAATTCCTATTGCATTCCATTTTCCATTGAGCTTTATTGCAGCAAGAGAAAGTTCAACTGGAAATTCTTCTCCATCTTTTCTTATTGCTTCAACCTCAACGGTCTTTCCAATAGCATTCCCTGTTCCGGTTCGAACAAATTTTTCGAAATTTTTGTTCTGTAATGCCCTATATTTAATGGGTGTAAGTGTTTCGTGTAGGTCTTTCCCAATAATTTCTTCGGATTTATAACCGAATATTCTTTCGGCAGCGGAATTCCAAAATGCTACAGTCCCTTTTTCATTCATTAAAATTATTGCATCGTTAGCTGCCTTGGCAATTGCCCGGAACATCGGATTTTCACATTCTTCTAAGTTGTTTTTTTCCATTATATCAAACCAAATTTTTTTAACTCATTATTATCGACAAATTTGTATTAAAAGTTTATTTTTTTTATGCAAATTTTATTTCGTATGCAATTGTAAATATGAGCCGAGTATTAAAAATTTTTTTGTGTAGATGAGTACTGGAATTTTGGAAAAATGGAATAAAACAAAAAGAATAAAATCTAAAGTCCAGTAGAGACGAAATCTTTATAGTAAACGAAAATATTAAACTGTCATTTCGAACCCCGATTCCGACACGTCGGAAGAGGGAGTGAGAAATCTTTAATCTTAAACTAACACAAAAAGTTTTCCTCTTAAGATTTCTCCACCGACTTCGTCGGGGTTCGAAATGACAGCAAAGTCCCGTAGGAACTGCAGCTTTGTAATAGAGAAAAATAGTTTTTTATTCATCCCAAAAATATTGCGATGCTTCCGGGCTTTCGGGATATTGTTCTTTAATTGATTTTATTACTGCACGGAATTTCAAATTATCGCGGTCGTGTAAGTAATCAATCATTCCTTTCAGAACTAATATTTTCGGATACAAAATATTTTTACTTAAATCGTCATAACCGGAATTTAAATATTCCATTGCTTCTTTAAATCTGCCTTTTGGAATGCTAGCTTCGGAAAAGCCAATTCGCAAATGAATTCTAAATTGGTCCGGCGGAAAGTAACCTTTGAATGTGTAATATGATTTTCCGTTGTAATCGAGGAAGTAAAACGATGGCGTCCAATAAGCGGCGTATTCACGACGCACTTTGTGAGCTTCGCGAATATTTAACATCAAAAGAATGAAACGGCTCGAAAGTTCTTGCGAAACTTTTTCATCCAAGTAAGTGTGTGAATACATCTTTTTACAACCGCCGCATTTTTCGATTTCGAATTGAAGCAAAATCGGCTTGCGTTCTTTCCTTGCCAATTCTTTTGCCTCTTCGAAATCGAGCAGCCAATTTGTGTTTCCTATTTTTCTTATCTCGCTCATTCGAATAACCTGCGTAATTCCTCTTCGTCCTTTGCTTTTTTAAGTGCAATGATTGTTTTAATCCTTGCTTTTTGTCCGTTAAGATATTCCGCAAAAATTACTCCTATTTTTTTTAGCCATTTACCGGCATCATCGTATCCGTAAATATCGAGAGTTTCGCCCGCAGGACAACGCGAAACAAGAATAACCGGAATTCCTTTGCTCCGCACGTATTCAATTCCCTTAAAAGCCCAAGGCGTTACGTTTCCCACTCCGAGTGCCTCCACCACAAGAGCGTGTGCTCCGCTATCGGCAGAAAAGCGGAAAAACTTTTCATCCATTCCGGCGTAAACTTTAAGTAAATCAACATTGTCATCTATTTCGTCCGTAATGATTTTCTCTAATTTCATTGGCAAGCGATTGTAAATTACTCTTCCTTTTTCTACAAATCCGAGCGAACCGAAATCCAAGCTGCGGAACGTTTCAATATCTTCCGTGTGGGTTTTCGTAACTTCGCTTGCGGCGTTAATTTCTCCGTTCAAACAAACCAACGCTCCCATTCCTTTGCTATTCGGTTCGTTAATTATATGAATTGCATCCAAAAGATTTCGGGGACCGTCCCAATCCGGTTCGGAACTTGTCCGCATCGCACCGATAACGACAATAGGTTTTTCAGTATCAACAGCCAAATCCAAAAAATAAGCAGTTTCTTCCAGAGTGTCCGTTCCGTGCGTTACAATAACTCCGGCAATATCATTACGCTGAATTTCTTTTCTGATTATCTTCGCCAAATCGAGCATAAGTGCAGGAGTCATATGCGGACCCGGACGATTACCGAAATTGTAAATCTCAATTTCGGCAAGGTTTTTCGCTTCGGGAATCATTTCCAGCAATTCTTCACCGTGAAAATAAGGGACAGCACCTCCGGTTTTTTCGTCTATTTTCATAGAGAAAGTTCCACCCGTAAAAACAACAAGAATTTTATTCATTGTTTTTCTCCGCAAAAAATTTAATCGTTTCGTTTAATCCGTATTTTAAATCGTAATGTGGCTCAAAGCCTAATTTTTCAGTGGTTTCCTTAATCGATGCCGAGCTGTATTTAATATCGCCGGGGCGTTCGTTAGCATAAACTATTTTACTTTTCGAACCGGTAATTTCAATTATTGTTTTCGCGATTTCGTTTATTGTTACGCTTTTGCCTGTTGCAACGTTAAAGACTTCACCCTTTCCTTGAAATTGCATTGATAGAACGCCGGCACGTACAACATCTTTAACAAAAATGAAATCGCGTGATTGTTCGCCATCGCCAAAAATAACAAGGTCTTCGCCTTTTACCGCTTTATCGATAAAAATCGGAACAGCCGCAGCGTATTGACTTTTCGGGTCTTGCCTTGGTCCGTAAACATTGAAAAACCGAAGCGAAGTTGTGTTTAGTCCGAACTCTTCGGCATACATTCGCAAATAATATTCGCCGTCGAGTTTGGTAATTGCGTAAGGTGTTTTGGGCTCGGGCTTCATCGAAATTCTTTTCGGTTGCTCGGGATTATCGCCGTAAATGGCAGCCGAACTTGCGTGAATAATTTTTTTTACGCCGTGTTTTTTCGAAGCTTCGAGAATGTTGAGCAAACCTTTTACGTTTATTTCAACGGTTTCGTAAGGCTTTTCGATTGATTCGGGAACAGAGACAAGTGCGGCAAGATTTACAACAACTTCCGCGTTTTCGAGAATTTCATCTACTGCGGATTTATTGGTAATTGAAACTTTGTGAAATGCTAAATTGAAAGGATTAATGTTTTTTTCGTATCCGCTTCGTAAATTGTCAATCACGTGGACTTCGTCGCCACGAGCCGAAAAATATTCGGCAAAATGGCTCCCGATAAATCCCGCACCGCCGGTGATTACTATTTTCATTTACACTCCAATTGAAGATAAAAGACAAAAGTAAAAAGATAAAAGTAAACGATTTGTTAAAATAAGAAAAGCGGGGATAAAAATTTAGTTGCCACGAATTCACAAATTGAAAGCGAAAGAAATTAACTACGTCCGAAAAACAAAGCGAAAACAATTGCTGTTGCAGTAACGATAAAAATCACCGGCTCGGTAAGGCTTTGCCAAAAAGGTTCGGCAGGCAATTCACTTTTCGCAAATGGAAATCCGGAATTTTCAATTGCGGGATAATTATCGGCACTTAAAGTATCTGTAATTACTGGGCGAATGGATTCCCCGTTTCCGAAACCCAATAAAATAAAGGATTTGCGAGCTATCTTGTAATCGCCGAAAAAACCGTCGCGAAAGACATCGATGTAAACAACCGAAACCGAATCAATTGTTGCTTTTACCGTGTCTTTTAATTCGCTATCGAATTTTAAATTTTCCGAAAACAAAACAAGCGGTTTGTATTCTTTTTTGTTCGAAGTTAAAATTAATCTTTCTCCTTTATTTGCAAAATTGCGGGAAGTCTGCGAAATTAAATCGAAAAGAATTTCGGTATTGCTTTTAACTTTTTGTGCAAAAGCTTTATTCGAAATAAACAAACACAGAGCGATGATAGTTAATATTTTCAGTGTGTTGAAGAGTTTTTTCATTATTAAATGTTTCAGTTAAATTATTCAATCATCAAACGATACAATTCGAAATATTTCCGTGCGGAATTTTTCCACGAGAAATCCGCTTTCATTCCGTTGCGTTGAATTTTCCGCCACGTTTTTTTATCGTTAAAATAATTCAATGCACGCTCTATTGTATTTTTAAATTCGTTCGATTCGAATTTTTCGAAAACAAAACCGTTGCCTTTTTCGTCGGGCGTTTCGTCCCAATCGGAAACCGTATCTGCAAGTCCGCCGGTTTTACGGACAATAGGAACAGTGCCGTATTTTAGCGAGTAAATTTGATTTAATCCGCAAGGTTCGTAAAGCGAAGGCATCAAGAAAATATCGGCACCCGCTTCAATTAGATGTGCAAGTTTATTGTTGTAACCGAGATGAATTTTAATGTTGCCTCCAGAAAAGAACGCCAAGCGGGAAAAGAATGTTTCGTATTTTTCTTCACCGCTACCAAGAACAATAAGTTGTGCATCGGCTTCTACAAAAAAATCGAACAAATCCAAAAACAGGTCGAAACCCTTTTGCGATACAAGTCGGGAAACAACCGCCATTATCGGAATGTTTTCGTTAAACGTAAGTCCCATTTCGGCAGCGAGTGCTTTTTTGTTTTCGATTTTTTTATTTAAATATTTAAGCGAATAGTTTGCCGGAATAAGTTTATCTTTTTGCGGACTCCAAACCGAATAATCGACGCCGTTTAGAATTCCGCTCAAATCATTTTCCCGCTGCTGCAAAACTCCTTCCAATCCGCCGGAAAATTCGGGTGTGAGTAATTCCCGTGCATAAGTTTTGCTAACCGTATTTATTTTATCGGCGAATAAAATTCCCATTTTCAGAAAATTAACTTTTCCGTAAAACTCTGCCGGACCAGTCGGATAAAAATACGATTTCGGAATTTCGGTAACACTCAAATCTTTTGCTGGAAAAACTCCTTGATAGCCGATATTGTGAATTGTTAAAAGAGTTTTTGTTTTCGCAAAAAGTTTATCCCACGCGTAAATCGTTCTAATATAAAATGGGATTAGTGAAGTTTGCCAATCATTAACGTGAATAATATCGCACTTGCACTGAAAATATTGAAGAACGGCAATTACCGCTTTCTGAAAAAAAACAAATCGTTCCGCTTCGTCGCTATCGGTAGTGTAAAATGTTTTTCTGTGGAAATATTGCGGTGCATCAATGAAATAATATTTTACTTTGTTTCGCAGAAGTTTCGTTTCGTAAACATCGAATTTGGTTTCTTTTCCGTTAATAATTACCGAAGGCTCAAAACCGAAATCGATTTTACTGAAACGGAAATCTTTTTCCTTAACGCTTTTGTAGAAAGGCGAAAAAAGTAAAACTTCAGCACCGAGTTTAGTTAACTCTTTCGGAAGCGAACCTGAAACATCCGCAAGTCCGCCGGTTTTGGAAAAAGGTTCAACTTCGCTTGTTACAAATGCAATTTTCATCTAATTACCCAGCTAAAATTAATTAAGAAGTTCGGGGAATTCGTTTTCGTCAAAAACGGTTGCCGTAAATGCTTCGAGGTTCAGTTGTTTTTCTTTCCAACAATTGCCGGGCAAACCGCCTTTTTGACAAAGTGCCGTTAAAAACTCTTCCTTGTTCATTCCGTGTTCTACGGGAACTTGCGGAAGCAACAAAGCACGGCGTCCGTAATCGTTTAATATCAATCCGTGTTTACCAATTTCAATTTCATCGTAACTCGAAATGGGAAACGGCTCGGAAAGAATTGAAACTTCAATTTCCACTTTGTCGAGCTCGGGTTTTATTAATGCTGGAAATCTCGGATCTCCGAAAGCCGCTTGTTTTGCTGCGTCAATTAAAGTATTGTAAAGCGGACCGAAGCCTATGATGTAACCGATACAACCACGCAATGCATTGTTTTCGTTAAGTGTTACGAAAACGCCGGCTTTCGATTTTAGCACGGGATATTTTTCGTAATCCGGTTCGGGAAGTTTTACGGACGGATTAAATTCTTGCTCAATTGCTTTGCGAGCAAGCTTTAGCAAAAACTTTTTTTCTTCATCCGTAATTTTCATAATCTTTTTCTCCCGTAAACTTTTTGGGGATTTCCTGCATTAATATTAAAAAAGTTAAGCACGCAAATGTTTCGTAAGAATTTCGCGTAAACTTTCCGGCAGTTTTGTTTTCTTCAAATTTTTTACATCAATACAAACGTGAACCGTATTTCCCTTTGCGGCGAGTTTTTTGTTCAGTTTAAATTCGTAAAATATTTCAAACGAACTTTCTCTTATTTTTGTAACGGATAATTCAATCGTAATTTCATTTCCCGCTTGCAAAGGCAAATGGTATTTTGCTTCCGCATTAATTAACAGGTAAGCAAAATTTTTGTTTTTGAAATAATCGTCAAAATAATTTTCCGAAGCCATAAAATTTTCAAACGCTTCGTGCATCGATTTAAAATAATTTGCGAAAAACATTATTCCGCCCGGGTCACAATCCGCAAAAAGTATTTTCTTTTTATAGGTGAACAAAGTTAAGTTCCTTTTTAAATTATACTTGTTTTTACTCTTTGAATTGAAATATTTTGATTTGTATTGTCAAAATCTTCAAATAACGATTGTTGTTCAATTTTCATTTTATCATTAATAGGATAGTTTGAAATAAATAATTCTTTTCCGTTTTGATTTCCGTTTTCACCGACATTTCTCATTCCGTAAGTTAAGTTCCATTCTTTAATATTGGCAAACGAAAATAGTTCTCTAATATATTTGCTGTCGTCGTAAGTAATCAACCATTTATGATTTGTTTTTTTTAGAACTTCTGCAAATCGCTCGTGGTCAAAAGTTTTATGAAGGTTGCCGTTTTTACCGTAAAGTGCCGATTTTGTTGCGGAATAATATGGCGGATCGAGAAATAAAAAAACATTCTCTCCTTTTTCTTCAATAACTTTTTGATAATCGAAATTTGTAATTCGTGTGTTATTCAAAATTTTAGATAAATCTTTTACTCTTTCGATGCTTGATTGTGTAAAACGTTTCTTAAAAGCTGCATTAGAAAACCCGCCACTTTCGGTAGTTCCGGAAAAAGTAATACGATTAAAAACAAAAAAGGCCGCAGCTTTTTTTAATTCTTCAAATTTATCAATGTTCTCTAATAAAAATCTAAACAAATCTTTTCCGTTTACTTCTGTGTTTTTCCAATATTGAATTTGTGCAATTAATTTTTCCGGTTGTGTTTGGGCGTATTTCCAAAACAGAAATAAGTTTTCATAAATATCATTAATCCAGAATTTTTTATTAGGATATTTTTGTTTTAGGAAAACAAAAACTGAACCTCCGCCTATAAACGGTTCTCGATATTCATCAAATTCCGGGATTAACGGTGCAATAAATTTTATTGCTCTGCTTTTTCCACCGGGATATCTTAACGGGCTTTTAATCATTGTTTTTCAACGTTACTAATATTTACTTCAAAACCGTTTTCTTTTGCTTCTTCTAACAACTTTTTCAGCAATTCTTTTTGTCTATTATTAAAAAATGATACGGTATCAATTTCGTTTGGTTTGATATTATCGGTTAATTTTGTCGAAGTCAATTTTAAAACAGGCACGGCATTGTATTTTTTATTATTTACGGAAACGTTCTTCAAATTTGTAAAAAGTATCATTTTCAGTAATCCGTCTTTTATATCACCAATACTTGGTAAGTGGGAATTTTTTGAATGTTTTGCTTCTATTAAATAGATTGTGTTTTTTTCAATCCTTATTTCATCTGCTGTCAAAAAATACTTTCCGCCAAGATAATTTTCGATAGTAATGGTTGCTTTTGTTAAAGTGGATAATGCTTCTTTCGGTTGTATTGTTTGCATTTCCCTGCTTTGTGCTTCTTGTGCTTTTTGACGGGAAGTTTGCATAAAATTTTTTGCGCCATTAACAAATTGATTGGCAAATTTCTCTATTCCTTTTTCGTTATGAAATTCAATCCCTAATTGTTTTCCAAGAGCATTGTAAGATTTTTTTACCTTTTGTATTAAAGACGAAAATGACTCTTCAATTTCCTTTAAATTCCAATGTAAAGCAGAACTATGGTAGTTTTTTATTTTCGTTATTTTGTTTTTTACAAGCTCATTATCAAATTGTTGGTTGGTAATTTTGTTTGTTCGGGTTTTATGTTTTTCCGCAGTTTTGTAGTAAGCAAGAACAACAAAAACATCAAGTAAACTCATTAACGAAATTGTGTCCCATTGAATAAAATCTCTGTCGCCGTTTTTCCCTTCGTCTTTGATAATCGGAATAACTGTAATTCGTTTTGCCGTTCCAAGAGTATCATAAACTCTTTGATAAGGATAAGAACGTGTTCTTTTGGGTGATACCCATTTAGATAATCCGAAAGAAAAACCATCATAATTTATTAAACAACTCGAAGGTAATTCGTTAATATTAAAATTATCAAAATCGAAAAGTTTCAATTCTTTCGTTAATCTCGGGATGTATTCAATTCCTGTTATTTTTGATTCAATATTCAATTTTAACCTCAATTAATTTTTTTCTTTTTCTCGATGTAATCCAAAGTAACAAAACGATATTTTCCTTTGCTTCTTTCAACAATTTCGAGATTGTTTGTATTTACCTTTTGTCTAATTATTTTTTCCAAATCTCTAATAATTTCAATACCTATTGAATTACGATTTAATTGATTTGCTACTTTCATTGTAGTTCCGCTACCGAGAAAAGGATCAAGAACAGTTTCGCCAACATACGAAAAAAGTTTAATAAGTCTATACGGTAATTCGTCCGGAAATGCAGCAATACCTTTTTCCAGTTTTGAGCCGGGTAATACATTCGTCATTTCCCAAATGGTTTTATGCCAATTATTTTGTTGAAATTCCTTAATATCAATTTTTGATTTCTCTCTCAATTCTTTTGAAATAGATCGATAATTAAACTTCCCCTTTTGAAAAATAATAATGCTTTCTAAAAGATTATCTGGGTAGAAATACATCGGATAAGGATTTTGTAACAAAACTCCACTACGTTTGCTAATTCGCAAATAGCCGTCCGGTTTTTTCCAAATTATTTTATCTCTGTATCTGAAGCCAACGCCCTGAAAAATTTTAATTGCATCGGCTGTAATCGGATATTTTTCACCATCTACAAGCATATCGTCAATGTTTAATGCGAATATTCTGCCTTGTTGCAATACACGGAAAGATTCTTTTGCCATTTTTTTTAGAACACCAAGATATTGCTCGTAGTTGTTAAAAAGTCCTTTGTAATCGAACGGTGCGTTAAAATAAGGTGGTGAAGTAATAATTAAATGAACACTTTCATCCGAAATTTCCTCCATACTCATAGAGTTGCCGAATATTATTTTATGTTTTGTATTCATTAATACTTCTTAAATTTTTTAATCGCTTTACCGAAAATTTTAAGATTGGGTTTTGGATTTTTGATTTTCGTAATTTTATTAGTTAGTATTCCGAAAGTCAAACCTTTACGCATCCAAAATTTAATTTCGCGATAATGGACATTGCTATCGTTTCGCATTTCAATTTCGCCAATCGTTATTTTCGGAAATCTTTTTGCTGTTTTCGGGTTAGTGTTATTAACTTTAAAAATAACTTTTTGATTTCCTCTTGAATTTTCAACGGATATTTCTTCTGTTAAAACGGAAAGCACATCGTCTCTGTGGAAAACGTGAAAAATATCATTTTGTTTTATCGTTAAATATTGAACTTCGCCCGCATTAAAAAAAGATTTATCGAGAAACGCTTCCAATGTTTCCCGAAAAGAAAGTTTGTCTTTTAAATTTATCATTTTTTGAGAAAGCAGAGATTTGTAATAATTTTTATTTTCCAAATATTCCGAACGTTGTTCAGGAAAGACTTTAATAATTTCGAGAAAGAGTTCACCCAATCCATTTAGTCGCTTAAAAATAATATCCGTATCGAAACGCTTTAACGAATAAAGAAAAATTTGCCATTTCTTTTTTCCGCTTTTTACCGAATGCGCATCTCCGTCCAAATCAATTACATCTTTTTTTGCTTGCGGATCGTTTTGGTAATCATCGGAAAGACCTATTAAATGTGCGAATTCTTTTGCATCGTCGTGCCCTGCTTGGCGAACTTTTCTCGCCTGCTCGGAAGTCATTGCTTTACGTTTGCCCATAATTATTTCCCGTGTGGTTTGTAGATTAAAAGTTCGTGCGATTCTTTTACGTGATTGCTACCGTTTTTAATTCTGTTGTAACCAATGCGAGTTTCACCTTGTCCCATAGTGTATTGCCACGAAGGTGTGTAAATTTCAAAATCTTTATACCATTCCCTTATTTGTGCACAATCGTTGTATGAAAGAATAAATCCGCCTTTATGTTCTTTTAATAATTTTGCTAAAAGTTCGTGGTCAAATGAATTGTGGTGAATTGGAAAATTTCGTTGAGGATAAATTCCTTTAAACATTTTACTATCGCCTTCCAAAAAATAAGGCGGGTCGAGATATAAAAACTCGTTCTTGTGTTTTTTTATTGTTTCCGAAAAATCACCAACAAAAACTTTAAGATTAGGTGCTTTGAAATTTTTAACCTTTTCAAGCATTGTGGAATATCGTTTTTCATTCAAGTAAATATCGGAAGTCCAACCTAAAAACCCGGGTCCGTAGGAAAGATTATGATTAAAAAAATATTGAGCCGCAAGTTCAAGCGGTTCAAGTTTTATTTTCTTTTCCCAATGTTTCTTCAGAATTTCCTTTTGCTCATAATAAAATGATTTTTCGGGTTTAAATTCCGTAAGGCGTTCGTAGAGTTTTTCTGGTTGGGATAAAATCACTTGCCAAAAATTTACGAGAATGTCGAAAATATCGTAAGCAATAACTTCAAGATCCAATTCGTTTGCAAATGCAATTTCCACGGAACCACCGCCAATAAAAGGCGAAACAATTTGCGAAATATTATCGGGCAAAAGTTCTACAATGTAACCAACGGCAAGACTTTTCCCGCCCGCATATCTGATAGGTGAGCCGAGATAACGTTTGTATTTATTTTTAACCGAAGATTTACTTAAAAGCTTATTTAAGAAAAACTCCTTTTTCTCTTTTAAGCTGAAATTAAAATCCAATGTTTGATCTATTTCGGTTAATTTTACCGCTTGCATTTTAATATTATGAAATGTTTTAATTTTTTATAATGTAATAAAATTCAAAATAAAATAAGCACAATATTTTGTTAAGATACAAATATACGAACTCTTTGCTTTGTTCCTTATTTCGTTTTAATTATCTTTCATAAACAATTTGGAAGGATAAAATTTGAGATTTGGAAAACATAAAAAATTAAATAAAGAAATCGGGCTTTTCGGTGTTTACGCAATTGCAACGGGAACAACATTAAGCGGCGGACTTTTCCTTTTGCCCGGACTTGCCGCAAGCAAAGTCGGTCCAGCGGTTTTGGTTGTTTATCTTTTGGCAACAATTCCTTTAATTCCCGCAATGTTCAGCGTCCTCGAGCTTGCTACGGCAATGCCTCGTGCCGGCGGTGTTTATTTTTTCCTCGATAGAACTCTCGGTCCGCTTTGGGGAACTGTTGGTGGAATTGGGACGTGGCTTGCACTAATTCTTAAAGTTGCTTTTGCTTTGGTTGGAATGGGTGCATACATTTCAATTTTTTTACCCGAACTTCCACTTAAACCGATCGCTATTACAATTGCCGTTATAATTGGTTTAATCAATTTTTTCGGTGCAAAAAAAAGTAGCGGATTGCAAACATTATTGCTCGTAGGTATTCTTGCAATTTTATTTGCTTTCGATTTTTGGGGCATCTTTCAAATTGATACTGAAAATTTCAAAGGAATTTGGAACGCGGGTTTAGATGATATTTTTGCAACAACCGGAATGGTTTACATCAGTTACGTCGGAATAACCAAAATTGCAAGTCTTTCCGAAGAAGTTAAAAATCCCGAAAGAAATTTACCGCTCGGTGTTATTCTTGCTTTTATTACAACCGTAATAATTTATTCGGCAACAATTGCCGTAATGGTTGGCGTATTACCAATGGAACATTTTACACAAAGTTTAACACCTGTTGCCGATACTGCAAACATTCTTGCCGGTGAAATAGGCGTTATTCTTGTTTCGATTGCAGCACTATTTGCTTTTATTTCCGTTGCCAATGCCGGAACGTTAAGTGCGTCTCGCTATCCGCTTGCAATGAGCCGTGATCATCTTGTTCCACCGATATTCAAAAAACTTTCGAAGAAAAACATTCCTGCGTATTCGTTAATCATTACCGTTTCACTAATTTTATTGGTGCTTATTTTTCTCGACCCAATGGGAATTGCAAAACTCGCCTCGGCATTTCAATTACTGATGTTTGCACTTGTTTGTTTTGCTGTAATAATTATGCGGGAAAGTAAAATCGAAGCATACGACCCGGGTTATAAATCGCCGTTTTATCCTTATCTTCATTTAATTGGAATTATAACGCCGTTTTTCTTAATTGCAAAAATGGGAAGTTTATCCGTTCTCTTTTCAACCGGCTTAATCTTTTTTGCAATTACTTGGTATTTCTATTACGGAAGAAAGCGAGTAAACAGAAACGGTGCAATTTTCCACGTTTTCGAAAGGCTCGGCAAACAGCGTTATCAAGGCTTGGAAATAGAATTACGCGGAATAATGAAGGAAAAGCCTTTGAAAAAAGAAGATCAATTCGATGAAATTGTAGAACGCAGTTTTGTTCTCGATTATCAAAAGAAAATGAAATTCGAAGAAGTTGTAGAAGAAGTTTCGCATTACCTTGCTCGTAAAATCGCTCATTCGTTCGAAGAAATTGATAAGCAATTTTTAGAAGGTACGAGAATTGGTGCAACGCCGGTTACTCACGGAATTGCAATTCCGCATTTCAGAACGAACGGTTTGGTAGAGCCGGAAATGATTTTGGTTCGTGCAAAAAAAGGTGTGGAAATAAATTTTGTAAATCCCATTACCGATAAAGAAGAAAACGAAATCGTAAACGCAATTTTCTTTTTGGTAAGTCCCGAACATAATCCCACACAACATTTACGTTTACTTGCGCAGATTGCCGGTAGAGTTGAAGAAGAAAGTTTTATGGAAGAATGGCTTGCTGCTGAAAACGAACAGGAAATTCGGCTTGCTTTATTGCACGATGAACGCTGGATTACAATTAAGTTATCTTCAAAAGACGCTACAAAAGAACTGATAAACAAACAAATAAAAGAAATAACTTTGCCAGAGAATGCTTTGATTGCAGTAATCAGAAGAGCGGGACGTTCAATAATTCCGAAAGGAAATACCGTTTTGAAAGAAGACGATAGATTAACAATAATTGGCGATCCGCAATCGATGAAAGAGATTGAAGAAAAATTTAACACAGCAATAAAAGTAATAAATAAAAATGGATAACCAATTTATTCCTTTGGATTTTCAATATTATTCAACACAGGAAATTGAAAAAAGAATTTCCGAATTTTCACAATTAATGAAAAAGCGAAGAACTGTGCGTGATTTTTCTGCTAAAGAAGTTCCAGAAAAAATTATTTTGGAAGCCGTTTCAATTGCCGGCAGTGCACCGAGCGGAGCAAATTTACAGCCGTGGTTCTTTTCGGTTGTAAAAAGTAAGGAAGTAAAAAAGCAAATACGCAAACTTGCCGAAGAAAATGAGAAATCGTTTTACGAAAAAATTCCCGAAGATTGGATGGGCAAACTTAAACCGCTCGGAACCGGAAAAAGTAAACATTTTTTGGAAGAAGCACCATATTTGATTGTTGTTTTCGAAAAGAAATACGAAATAATTAATGGCAAAAAAAGTAAACTCTATTACACTCGTGAATCTGTTGGACTTGCAACAGGCTTTTTAATTACCGCTTTGCATTATGCCGGACTTGCTACGCTAACTTACACACCAACAAATATGTTATTCCTAAACGATGTTTTGAACAGACCTAAAAATGAAAAGCCGTTTATGGTAATCCTTACCGGTTATCCAAAAGAAAATACAAAAGTCCCTAAAATCGAAAAGAAACCAATCAACAAAATTTGTGAGGTTGTTTAAATAAGTCTAATTTAAGTTCCTGGTAAAGGAAATCTGGAATTTCGAAGAAGACGACTTGTCGAATGAAGCAAACTCCAAAGTAAATAGAACACGGATAACTCGGATGCGACGGATTTGCACAGATTATTATTAGTGCCCAGAGTTCAGTGCTTATTCCTTCAATCTTAACGAAATTGTATTTCATTCGGAAATATGGCATGAAGCTTTGTTTTGTATTATTGATTTCTCAGATGTCGCTCCTACGGAGCTTTGATTTTGTTAACTAATATTTACTACAAATATTTCGTTCGCACGGGACTTTGCTTTGCTTAATCGAAATAAAAATTCGGTTTTCATTTCCGTCAG
>CAYZGB010000006.1:0-36922 GCA_964477915.1 uncultured Melioribacter sp.
AAATTGCTGCTCTTGGCCCTGGTTATGTTGAAGGAGGTATGGGCGAATTACTCCCCGATTTTGCTGGTGTAGGAGACGCTCCCCTCTTAACTGGTGGTACGGCTCCAGGTGGGAAAGCATTACCTAAAAGAAAAAGTGTTGCTGAAAGAAAGCAAGCACTAATGGAAGCTTCCGGTGATATTGAGGAAGAAATTAGCGAAGAGGCTTTAAGCAAAAAAGTAAGACGTGAAAAAATTGGTAATTACGTTCAAAAAAATCCTATGGAAACAGCAAAACTTATTAATGCTTGGCTAAGGGAGGATCAATACTAATATGGCAAAAGGGAAAAAAGACGATAGAAAGGAAATAAAATTAGAAGATCTTCGTGGAGTACAAAAAGCGGCTCTTCTGATGATTGCATTAAATGCAGATACAGCTGCTGCGGTAATTAAACATTTGGATGAAGAGACTGTTGAGAAGATTTCTGCAGAAATAACACAAGTAAGGCATATTCCCGCTAATGTTGTTGAAGAAGTAATGGAAGAATTTTACGGAATGATTACAGCAAACGAATTTGTTGTTGAAGGTGGTTTGGAATATGCTCAATCTGTTTTGGAAAAAAGTTTCGGTATGGCAAAAGCAATGGAGATTATTGAAAGAATTAAAAGTATTACTTCATTGCACGGGTTTGATGTTTTGAAAAAAGCAGATTCTACTCAATTAGTGAACTTTTTACAAAAAGAACACCCCCAAACAATTGCGCTTATATTAGCACATCTACCCCCTGATCAAACAGCAGAAACAATTAAAGAATTACCGGAAGAAATTAGAGCCGATGTAATTTACAGAATTGCTAAACTCGGTAAAATTTCTCCACAAACATTAAAGATGATAGAACGTGTTGTTGATGAAACAGCCGGGCTTTCAATAAATCAACAAGTAAGTAAACTCGGTGGTCCCAAAACAGTTGCATCTATATTAAACAGAACTTCAGTTTCGTTAAATAAAGAAATTTTGTCGTCAATTGAAGAAAAAGATGAAGAGATTGCAAACGAAATCAAAAGATTAATGTTCTTGTTTGACGATATTGTTCATCTTAACGATAAGGATGTTCAAAGAATACTTAAAGAAGTTGACAGAAAAGATCTTTCGCTTGCTCTTAAAATTGTTGATGATACGGTTAAAGAAAAGATATTTAGTAATATGTCCGAACGTGCTGCTGAGCTTTTGAAAGAAGAATTACAATTTATGGGACCTGTTAAACTTAAAGAAGTAGAACAAGCACAAGCAAGAATTGTTGATGTAATTAAGACACTTGAAGAACAAGAAGAGATTACAATTAGTTTCCGTGGAGGAGCAGAGGAAGTTTATGTCTGATGTAATCAAGCTTAATCTTAAAGGGAAAAAAATACGAAAAGTAATGACAAACGAACCGGAAACGGAAAACGCTATTGTTGAAATTAATGATGAAGCAACAATTGAGAAAAAACTACAGAATGAATACCAACGTGGTTTTGCAGAAGGTTATAGTAAAGGTTCGGAAGAAACAGAAAAGAGGTATGAAAATTTACTCTACGAAAAAAATGAAGAATTTTACGCTATTCTTAAAGAGTTTGAAGAAAAAATAAAAGAATACGAAAAATCATTTGCCGAAATAGTAATAAAACTTGCTGAAATTATTGCAAGCAAAATTCTTAAAAGAGAAATTGAACAAAAAAATATTATCGATAAAACTTTGAATGAAGCATTAACGCAAGTGATTGCCGCTAATAATATTGTGATTAAAATTAATCCAGAAGATATTAAGCTACTCGAAAAAGATGGACAAATAAATAAAACTATGAAATTTTCCAAAATTACCTTTGAGGCTGATGATAGAATAGATAAAGGCGGATGTATTGTAGAAACAGAAATTGGAAATGTTGATGCTAGAATTGATGCTCAATTATCTGAAATAATCAAAGCACTGGAAATTAATTTTTTGAACGATAACGAAGATGACACTAACTGAAGAATATATTGAAAGATTTTCGGCAGTAATAGACAAAGTTGAACCGATTAGAATGAACGGCAAGGTTACTGATGTAATCGGTTTGGTAATTGTTTCTATTGGTCCTCAGGCTAATTTGGGTGAAATTTGTACAATTGTCGATCATAAAGGAAATGAAATTAGTAAAGCAGAAGTAATCGGTTTTAAGGATGGCAAAGTTTTATCAATTGCTCTCGGCAACGTCGAAAATATTTCTCCTTCGTGCGAAATTATTGCAACAGGGAAATCGTTCAGAATTGGTGTTGGAGAAAATTTACTGGGACGTGTAATTGGTGGCTTGGGTGAGCCAATAGATGGGAAAGGATTACTTGAGTTTAACGAAACTCGCAGTATTGTTGCCGATCCGCCCGATCCGTTAAGACGAAAAATGATTTCAGAGCCTCTTCAAACCGGAGTAAGGGTAATAGACGGATTGCTTACAATTGGAGTTGGACAAAGAGTTGGAATTTTTGCCGGCAGCGGGGTTGGCAAAAGTGTTCTGCTTGGAATGATTGCTCGTAATTCTTCCGCCGATGTTAACGTTATCGTACTTGTAGGTGAACGTGGACGTGAGGTAAGAGAATTTATTGAAAATGATTTGGGCGAAGAAGGATTACGCCGTTCGGTTGTAGTTGTTGCTACAAGTGATAAACCTGCTTTGATGAGAATAAAAGCTGCATTTATTGGGACAACAATTGCAGAATATTTTAGAGATAAAGGAAAAAATGTTGTTCTTATGATGGACTCTGTAACACGTTTTGCTATGGCTCAACGTGAAATTGGACTTACTGTTGGCGAACCGCCTACAACCAAAGGATACACACCGTCCGTATTTGCAATTTTACCAAAGCTGCTTGAGCGTGCCGGAAATTCGGATAAAGGAAGCATTACCGGCTTTTACACGGTTTTGGTTGATGGTGATGATATGACCGAGCCGATTGCCGACGCAGTCCGTTCGATATTAGATGGGCACATTGTTCTTTCGCGGAAAATTGCAAATAAAGGACAATTCCCGGCAGTTGATCCGCTGCAAAGTGTAAGTCGTGTTATGCCGTTAGTGGTTACGGATGATCACAGAAAACGTGCAATGGCTTTTAACGAAATTTTGGCAACATATAACGAAGCCGAAGAACTGATTAATATTGGTGCATACGCAAAAGGTAGTAATCCGCAAATAGATCACGCATTACAAAAGATAAATGATTTAAAGAAATTTATAAAACAAGATATGAAAGAAAAATCGACATACAAAGAAACAATTAATTGGCTTAATTCAATTATTGAGAAACCATTGGTGTAAACTGAAAAATGGCAAAATTCAATTTTAAATACGAAACGGTTAAATCCGTACGCGAAGCAATAGAAAAAAAAGTGCAGAAAGAACTTGCGGAAATAGATTTAAAGATTCGTCGCAAACTTGAAGAAATTCAAAAATTGGAATTGAAAAAATTTAACGATAAAAGAGAATTTGAACAGAAGAAAAAAGTTTCGATTGCCGAAATTAAATTTTTCGAAAAGTATTTAGAATCTCTCGACGAAGAAAAAGTAAAGATTCAAGCTGAAATAAATGTACTAAAAAAGAAACGTGAAAGAAAACATTTGGAACTTATTGAAAAGGCACAAGAAGTTAAAATAATGGAAAAATTACGCGAAAAACATTTGGAAGAATTTTTGATTAGCGAAAGAAGGCTCGAACAAAAACAGATAGATGAAATTGCTACCGAATTATTTATAAGGAATAATTCCGAATGAAAAACATAATTTCAACGGTTATAGTGTTTGTTGTTGCTTTTATTGCAGTAACTGCGGCTTTGATGTTAGCAAACTTGTATTTCAGAAATATATTTGCTTTCGATTTCCGCCCACGCGAAGTAAAAAAAGTGGTTAAACATAAAATTACTTTTTGCCCCAAGGATTATTGGCGGATTGAAAAATTTGTTCGTGGCGAATTTAAGAAGGAACTTCTCGATACTCTTCATACAATGTATTTTAAAAAGAAAATAGACACGGTTTATACTGTTATTGTTAAAGATAAAGCATTGCTCGAAAGTGTAAATAAAGCAATGAAAACAATATTACAAAAAGATGAAGAGCTAAAAAAGAAGGATAAACAAATTGTTCAACTAACCGAAGAATTGGCAAAACAAAAAGAACGACAAAAGCAAAAACAAAGTGAAGAGTATGTTAATTGGGTAAAAAATAACGCAAAACTATTAAGTGCAATGGAATCGGCTAATGCTGCTAAAATACTTGAAAATTATTCCGATAATATTGCACAAGACTTAATATATGCAATGAAAAAGAAGAAAGCTGCTGAAATCTTATCTTACTTATCACCGGAAAAAGTAGCCAAAATTACAAAGAGGTAAAAATGGTTTTCAATCCAATATTTTTTGATAAAGCAAATGGCGAAAATACATTGAATTTTTTTGCAACACCGCAAAAAATTGAAAAATCCAATTTCCTTTTCGCTAACATTCTTCATGTTTATTCCGATGCGGCATCGGCGAATAAATTCAATGTATCTTCCGAAGCGTCGAAAAATTCTCCTCTTGCAAGCCTTGGTGAAATGGTATCTAAATTTTTGAACTTGAACCCTGAACAGCTTACCAAGGGAGTAAATCTCGAGCAAATTTTGTCACATAGTGAATTTTCACAATTTATTGAGGCATTGTCTGAATTAACAGGAATTAACATTTCCGACAAATTGAATTTAGAATCTAATAAAAGCAAAGTTATTGCAATCGGAGATAGTGACAATTTTCTGATGTTCGGTGTAAAAAAAGTTAAGGACGGTTTAAGTCTAAAACTTTTTACTTCTTCGAAAAATAACCCGGAATTTGAAAATTTATTGAAATCATTTGTGAAAGATATTGCAGGAAATTCCAAGGAATTAGCAAAGATTTTCGAATCGACTAAAAATCAAAATAATAAAATCAAAATATTTGAATTAAGAAGTAACCTTACTACGCAAGCCGATTGGGATGAATTAAAAGATAAAAATATTAAATCCAACGTAAAAAGAGCGATTGAAGAAAATCTAATAAAAACAATCAAGGATTCAAAAGAGAATAAAATCTCAAAGGATATTGAAAACATTACAAAACATTTACATGAGCTTGGAGGATTAGCTTCGGCTATATTGGATAAGTCAAACATAATTAATAGTAAATCTTATTCTGAAACTGTACAAACTGTCGAACACCTTAATAATATTATTAAGGAAATTTTAATTGACCAACAAAAATCGGTTGGGACAAGCTCAAATCAATTTATAGGAAATGAAACAAAGCAAAATGTATTCTCAAAAATTTCGAATTTAACAAATAATTTGGAAGATGTATTATCGAATGGCAAAATAGTTAAAGGTGATATTGAAAAAATAGGTAAAATTTTATCACAAATTAAAGCAGATCTAAAAGAAATAAAATTAAGTGGTAAATCCGTAAATAACTTAATTATTTCGGATGCGATAAAATTGCAAGAAGCATTATCTACTACTGAAAAATTCGACGAATTGGGAAATTTAATTGAGAAATTAAATAAAGACTTAAACAAATTAGAAAGTGAAAATATCGGAGAAAATAATCCGAGAGTAAAAGAAATCGCTGATAAAATGAACTCTGTTTTTGAAAAAATAAAGAAAACATTAGCCGAAATTAATCAGAAAGAATTAAAGGGAAGAGCAAAAGTTCCGGAAATTTTGAATAAAGATAATGAAGAGGTAAAGAATAAGATAGAAGTACAAAAGTATGTTTCGGTAGTCACCAAAGGTAGGGAAGAAATATTAGAAGAAATAAATAAAATTAATGAAAGTAAAAAAATAAGTGGAGAAAATTTAGCAATAAAAGAAATTGCAAAGAAGGTGGACTCTGTTTTTGGTAAAATCAAAAAAGAATTTGTTGATGAAAAAGGTAAAATTGATTTATCCGATTTTCATAAAAATACAGAGATAAAACCTGACAAAACGAGCGAACAATTTATTTCAAATGCTAAATTATCCACAGAAAAAAATTCAACACAAAGTGAAACTTTTTCTAATATTGTAGCCGATACAAAAAATAGTAATCAAAATATCCAGGTTTATGTCCATAAAATAGAAACTGTTGTTGAAGAAATAGAAAAAGCCGTTGCAAAAATTAATTTTTCTCAAAAGAAAATGGCAAGCAGAAATATTAATAAAATCAAAAAATTAGTTGATAAACTTCGGATTACCGAGAGCGAAGCAAAAGATGTTTTTGTTTCAAATAAAAAAATAGGGACACAAAAAAATCTAAATGAAAAATTTGATTTTTCAGAAAAAGAGCAAGTATCTAACGATGGTTTTACCGATGATACTGGGAAAAATTCTACAAAAGAGATATCGAAAAATTTTATAGGTAAAACATTTAACGATTTCCAAAGCGGACATATACGTGAAGTATTGAAACCGGTTGTTGTTGAGAAAAATAATCTTATTAAACGGTTGGCTGATTTTATACAAAAAAACAAAAAGCAAAGTATCGAAATTCAATTAAAACCGGAGCATTTAGGAAAAGTTAAAGTGGCATTGGATTTGATAAATGACACAATAAAAGCAAGCATTCATGTTGAAACAGTTCATGCTAAAAATTTAATTGAAAATAATCTTAATGAGTTGTATGCTCAATTAAATAGAAGTGGTGTACAAATAGCTAATATTAATATTTCAACTAATTCTAATTTACAGAAACATGAAAAACACGCACATTACGGGACAAAGAGCGGGAAAAAATTATCGAAGATTAATGCAGTGGAAAACGAATCTGAAATTAATGAGTTGGAAAATCAAGAGCCGAGACAATTCGGCTATAATACTTATGAATATTTAGTTTAAAGGTGATTACAATGTTTAGTAACTCAATAAATTATGTGGGAAATACAAACACACAACAACCTACGCCTGGTAAAACACAGCTGGGCAAAGATGATTTTTTGCATCTAATGATTGAACAGATGAAAAATCAAGATCCGCTAAATCCTATGGACGGGACAAAATTTACTGCACAGCTAGCTCAGTTTAGCTCGTTGGAACAAATTTCGAATATGAACGATTTGCTAAAAACAAGTATTAACGCAAATTATCAGCTTATTCAAGCGGTAAATAACACAATGACCGCAACACTTATAGGCAAAGAGATTAAAATTAATAACGATACAATTCAATATACTGGACAAGATAAAGTTTATTTAGGCTATCGTTTGCCGGCTCAAGCTTCAAAAGTTACGGTTAAAATTTACGATGAAAACGGAACATTGGTACGAACAATAGAAGATGTGCCGACATCCGAAGGTAACCATAAACTTGCGTGGGATTTTACCGATGATAACGGGAATAAATTAAGTAATGGAAATTATACCTTTAAGGTAGAAGCAACAGCAATGAATGGTGAAGATCAACTGGCAATAGATTATTATCAAATAGGAATTATTGAAGGAATTAAATTTACACAAAACGGAACAATGTTAATTGTTAACGGAAGCGAAATTCCATTGAGTGATGTAATGGAAATTTTCGAGTCTGATGTAAATAATAATCGTCCAATTAAACCGCCATTATTAGGAGGAAATACGTAATGGCTCAAATTAACGGAGTACAAGTCCCGTTTATACCGATTGAAAGGAAAACCGTTCCTCAAAAACAGACGAAAGGAACAGTTGAACAAAGCTCTTTCAAATCGGTATTTCAAAAAGAACTTGAACGAATAAAATTCTCGAAGCATGCTACGGAACGTTTGAGTTCGCGGGAAATTGCACTTAACGAAATGCAACTTGCCAAACTGCAAGAAGCTGTTGACAAAGCCGAGCAAAAAGGCTCGAGAGATTCTCTTGTTATGATGGACAATACGGCGTTTATTGTAAATATTCCGAATCGGACTGTTGTAACAGCCGTGCCGGTAAGTCCAGAAGAAGAGAACATTTTTACAAATATCGATAGTGTAGTGTTTGCTCATTAATAATTGAAAATTAATTAATAAGTAAACGGGCGGGACCTTCCGAGGACGCCCGAGATTTGGCCGAACGACAGACGCCAAATCAAAATTAACAATTGTATAATTAAAAACATAGGAGGTTAATTATGGCCTTAATTAATTCGTTATTTTCGGGCGTATCCGGATTACGTAATCATCAAGTAATGATGGATGTAGTTGGCAATAATATTGCCAATGTTAATTCAATTGGTTACAAAACATCGCGAGTTACATTCGCAGACGCATTTAGCGATATTCTTCGCTATGGCTCGAATCCTTCCAATAGTGCCGGTGGAACAAACACATTCCAACTCGGATTGGGAATGAAAGTAAATTCAATCGATAGAGATTGGACACAAGGTACATTTGAGCGTACCGGAATTACCACCGATCTTGCTTTGAAAGGAGACGCATTGTTTGTACTTAAAAGCAACGGCGAAAAATTCTATTCTCGTGCAGGTAATTTTGTCTTTGATGCCGACGGTAATTTAGTCAATCCCCAAAACGGATCAATTGTCCAAGGTAAAGTAGCAACTGCTGATGGTGTTATTCCACCCGGAAACAATTTGGAAGATATTAAAATTGATACACAGATGAAATTACCTGCCGTTGCTACAAGTAAGATCACTTGGGGTGGAAACCTTAAAAGTAGTGCAACTTTGACGAGAAGCGAAAATTATGTTGAAAACGGAAATATTGATGCTTCAATGGCTGTTGGCGATAGCGTAAATGAAAGCAATACTGTTTATGACGATTGGGGCAATGAATATTCATTTAAAGTAACTTATACAAAAACAGCTGCCGATACTTATGATATGAGTTATGAATTAAAAGATGAAAATGGGAATACAATAGTTGGACCTTCAACACATACGGTTGCTTTTGATAGCACAACTGGTAAGATGAGTACAATTGATGGTAATCCTGCTGCTCCTTTGACTGTTACAGATACTGATCACGGTATTAACTTTTCGTTTGATCCAACAAAAGTTACACAGGAAACAAGTGCCTCAAACTTGGATGCAACGGTTGATGACAATCGCGATTCAACTTTGGTTTCAAGTACAATTACTGTTTATGACTCGTTGGGTAATAGTCACGAGATAACCATAAAATTTACCAAGGTTGATAATAACAAATGGTATTGGAAAGCTGAAGTTCCAACCGAGGACGGAACACTTTCGAATAATTCGGGAACAATAGAATATAATACAGACGGAACTATTAAATTTATTACTCCAAGTCAGCCGAGTATTTATTTTACCCCTTCTGGTGGTGCGAGCGGTCAATATATTGATCTCGATTTCGGTACGAAAGATAAATTCGACGGAATAACACAAACTTCGGATGATTCTGTTATTTCTGCACTTTCTCAAAATGGTTCGCCTGTTGCATCACTTTCAAATATTAATATCGATCAGTTCGGATATATTATCGGTGTATTTTCCAATGGGCAAACACAAAAACTTGCTCAATTGTTATTAGCAAAATTCCCAAATAGGAATGGATTAGTAAGCGTTGGCGATAATATGTTTACCGTTGCTGGAAATACTGGTGAACCGGTAATTGGAACGGCTGGTGCAAACTTGGGAACAACAATTGAATCAGGTGCGTTAGAGCAATCAAACGTTGACCTTTCGGCTGAATTTACAAAAATGATTGTAGCACAACGTGGCTTCCAAGCAAATGCAAGAGTAATTACAGTAACGGATTCGCTTCTTCAAGAAGTAACAAATCTCGTAAGGTAATTTCTCTTTAATTTATATAATTAATGTTCTAACAAAGCCCCGAATTTCGGGGCTTTTCTATTTTAAAAATGTAAAACCCGCAAAATTTGATTTTTTCAAAAATTTTTTTATAATATAAATCTGCACAGTATTATTCAGAGATTACGAATTAATTTTTGAGGTGGTGAGATGATTAAAGAAAAGAACCTTGTTTTTTATAATGTGAGAAATTACAAAATAATTCCACAAATCCAATTACTATCGCCAGAAGAACAATTTAATCTTGAAGTTATTGCTTCTGTACTTCCTTTCCGTACTAATAATTACGTTGTAGAAGAATTGATCGATTGGAATAATATTCCTAATGATCCGATGTTCCGGCTTACTTTTCCGCAAAAAGGAATGTTGAATAATGAACAATTTGATAAAATAGCTTCTGCAAAAAAAAGCGGAAAAACTAAAGATGAAATTACTGCAATTGCAAATTCCATAAGATTTGAGCTAAATCCTCACCCGGCTGGACAATTAAGTGCAAATATCGCAATGTTGGACGGAGAAGTTGTTCCTGGCATTCAACATAAATATCGCGAAACTGTTTTGGTTTTCCCTTCTTCGGGGCAGACTTGTCACGCATACTGTACTTTTTGTTTCCGTTGGGCACAATTCGTTGGAATTAACGATTTAAAATTCGCTACCGACGAATCCAAACGATTTCAAGAATATCTGAAACGGCATAAAGAAGTTACGGATGTACTTTTTACCGGAGGCGACCCGATGGTAATGTCCGCAAAAAAACTTGCTTTATATCTTGAGCCTTTATTAGCTCCCGAGTTTGAACATATTAGAAATATTCGCATTGGGACAAAATCTCTTTCGTATTGGCCTTATCGTTATGTAACGGATAAAGATTCCGAAACAATATTACATCTATTTGAAAAAATAGTAAACTCAGGAAAGCATTTATCAATAATGGCACATTTTAATCATTGGATTGAACTTTCTACTAATGTTCTACGTGAGGCAGTAAGATTAATAAGGAATACTGGTGCAGAAATTCGTACACAATCTCCCTTAATCAATCATATTAATAACGACCCGAAAATTTGGGCAAAAATGTGGCGTGAACAAGTAAAACTCGGAATGGTGCCGTATTACTTTTTCGTTGAAAGGGATACCGGTGCAAAAGAATATTTTGCCGTCCCGCTTGCAAGGGCATTCGAAGTTTATCGCGAAGCGTATTCTTCTGTTTCGGGATTAATGAGAACGGTTCGTGGTCCCTCAATGTCCGCAACTCCCGGTAAAATAGCGATTGAAGGAATTACAAAAATTTACAACGAAAAAGTTTTTGTGTTGAATTTTCTACAAGCACGTAATCCCGATTGGTTGAAGAAACCGTTCTTTGCAAAATTTGATACAAAAGCAGTATGGATTGATGAACTGCGTCCAGCTTTTGGAGAAGAGAAATTCTTTTACGAAGAGGAGTTGGAAGAAATTCTTAATGCATCAATAAATGCAGTTGCCAAAGGGAATGAACAAACGGCAAGTGAATTTCTTGCGGGTTAAAAGATATTCTGCAGTAATTTTTAGGGACGGTTAATGCCGTCCTTTTTTTATTTAATGGGTAATGATAATTATTTTTTCTGTGAACGGAATGGGAGAGGCAAAGATAGAACGCTGATTTAAACTTATTTATTTGCCTATCCTGAGAATCGGGGGAAGCAATCCCCAGTATATTCAGTAATGTTTTATTACTCTGGAGATTGCTTCGTTCACTCTGTTCGCTCGCAATGACATAATTTCCTACTTTATACTCCGTCCGAAACTGGGTTTCGGACGGAAATAGCAATAGAAACTTTGTTTCGATTTCACTTCGGTAAAGTCCCGTAGGGACGACATCTTTGTAGTAAAAAAAGAGAGAGGTAAAACCAAGCTCCGTAGGAGCGAAACCTTATATCTGTGAGCAGTGAGCAGTGAGCGGATTTTGTCAGTAGTTCGTAATCAGTTCAAAATTGTCATTTCGAACGAAGCTGACGCAGTCAGATGAGGAGAAATCTTAAAAACAATACACTGTGGATAAATTTGGTTTTTAAGATTCCTCCCCCGAAAATCGGGGTTGGAATGACAGAATAGAGAAACCTTTTCGTCTTTTTTCCTTTTTACCTTTTGTTCAACTCTGTGAACTTTTAACAGAAAGACTTTTTCATATAGGGTTTTAATGTAGTATATTTCAAAATTCAAATTCAAAATTATTTTCGATGAAAGATTTTAAAACCAAAATCAAAAATTTTCTTAACGCAAGATTATATTTTACAAAGGATTTTCCGGGCAAGGAAATTAAAAGGTACAAATTAAGCTACCTTAAAGCTTCGCTTTATTTATTTTCCTTTACCGTTTTTGTTTTTGCTCTTGTGCTAATTTTGTTGAGCTTAATCACACCGCTACGTAATTCAATATTTGTGTTTGAAAATTCTAAATTAAAAGAACAAGCCAAGCAAATACAAAAACTTGAACTGCAAGTAGCCTATCTTTCAAAGGAATTAAACAAGTTTATTGAATTAAAAAGAAAGCTGAATTTTGCTATTCAACTTGCGGAAAGCGATTCGCTTGATTCTACTTCCGCTATTTACGATTCGTTGCGGAAAGTTAAATATCCGAATAGATTAAACGGAGGCAACCTTTTTTATATTGTTGAGCATTTCCTTGAGAAAAATTTCCATTCCGAAACTAAATTTTTGCAAAGCAAAAGTGATGATAATTTCTATTTCCTTTCTCCCGTAAATAAAGCAATTATTGTTCGTAAGTTCGATAAGGAATCGAACCACCTGGGTATTGATTTTGCAGTAAAACCCAATTCGCCTGTTTACGCCCCGGCGCCGGGATACGTTATTTTTTCGGGCTTTACTGCTGTGGACGGAAATATTATCATTTTACAGCACGATAAAAATTTTAGAACCGTGCTTAAACATTGTAGCGTAATTCTTAAAAATACCGGCGATAAAGTTTACCGCGGCGAAATTATCGCTTACAGCGGAAATAGCGGAATTAACACAACGGGTCCTCATTTGCACTTCGAAATTTGGCAAGGCGATAGAGTTCTTAATCCCGAAAAATATTTAATTCATTAATTCGTAACGGAATGGAAAATCAAAATAAAAATAATAATAATTGGGTGGAAAGCCTTGCAAAAGCATATCAGGAATTAAGCATTTACTTGGGACTTGGAATTCAGCTTGCCGTAACAATGGTTTTGATGTTTTTTCTCGGAAAATATCTCGATGATAAATTCGATACCAAACCTTTTCTGACTATCGGTTTTTCTTTATTCGGCGGATTTGCCGGGATTTATAATTTTTTCAATTCCGTTAAAAATTTGAACAAGAAAAAAGAGTCTTCTCAAAATGCTAAAAAGTAGTATTCTTGCAGCTTTGCTGACATTTCTTGTTGGAATGTTTTCGTATTTTTTTTATCCCGAAAATTTTTTTAGTTCCGAAATTTTCCGCTCATTTCTCTATTCCGCTTCCTTGGGATTACTTAATTATTTAATTGCGGTTTTGCTCTTTTCCGTTGGAATTAAATACGAAGATAACACGAAGTTTTTGAAATTTGTGTTTGGCGGAATGGTATTACGCATCTTTTTTTTGCTGATTATTGTTTTTATGTTAATAAAATTCTTGAATATTGAAAAAAGCAGTTTTATATTAGAATTCTTTATTATTTATTTTATTTTGCTTATAATTGAAATTGTTTTTTATTTAAAAACTTTGAAACGGGAACAAAAGAAGAATGTTTTTAGCGGAAGTAGTTAATGTTGCTGAAAAATCGGTAGAAAAAGCCGAAGAAGCAAGTTCCGGATTTATTATTCACCACGTAATGGATAATTACAAATTGTTCGGCGTTTTCCCAATGCCGAGAATTCATTTATTCGGAATTGATTTTTCGATTACCAATCACGTGGGATTTTTATTTATTGCCGCTATTATTGTTTTTATTCTATTTTCCCGTATGGCAAAGGCTTATCAAAAGTCGCTTGTTCCGAGCGGATTTAATAATTTGCTTGAAATTCTTGTTGTTTTTATTCGCGATGATGTTGTAAAACCAACTTTGGGCGAAGGTTACGAAAAATTCCTTCCTTATTTATTAACAGTATTTTTCTTTATTTTAACTGCAAATTTACTTGGACTTGTTCCTTACGGTTCAACTGCAACCGGAGATATTGCAGTAACTGCTGGACTTGCAACTATTTCGTTTATTGTAATTCAAGCAGCGGGAATGATTAAAAACGGTGTGTTCGGATTTTTCAAAGGTTTAATTCCACACGGAATTCCTGTTTGGATTACACCGATTATGTTTATTATTGAAATTCTCGGAATTTTCACAAAACCTTTCGCATTGGCAATTCGTCTTTTTGCCAATATGACTGCGGGACACGTAGTTATTTTTTCGTTAATCGGATTGATTTTTATTTTGCATACACTTTGGGTTTCGCCCGTTTCGGTTGGCTTTGCTTTATTTATCTATTTATTGGAAATTTTAGTTGCATTTATTCAGGCATATATTTTTACGATTTTAACTTCGCTATTCATTGGAATGGCGGTTCATCAAGAACATTAATAATTAATTAAACTAAAATAAATCAGAAACAGGAGGATTTGATGGATTGGGCATATTTAGCAGCAGGTATCGGAGCCGGATTAGTAGTAATCGGCGGTGGTTTGGGAATTGGTAAATTGGCAAGTTCCGCAATGGAAGCTACCGGAAGACAACCCGAAGCTACCAACGATATCAGAACTTCGATGATTATTGCAGCGGCTCTTATCGAAGGTATCTCGTTGTTCGGCTTGGTTATCACGATTCTTTTGGCATTGAAGTAACACTTAAACTTACTTCAATCAAAATAAGGAAATTGAAATGTTTTCAGAATTGATTTTAGCGGCGTTTTTGTTTTCGGAAGAAGCTGGTCCGCAAAGTAGCCTTTTGGATGTAAATCCAGGATTGGTTATTTGGACTATTATCATTTTTACATTGCTTCTTTTACTTTTAAGAAAAACAGCTTGGAAGCCGATAATTTCGGCTTTGGACGAAAGGGAAAAAACAATTCGCGAATCCCTCGATAAAGCTGAAGAAGCACGTAAAGAAGCCGAACGCATTCTTGCTGAAAACAAAGAACGTTTGGCAAAAGCCGAAGAAGAAGTTCAACGGATTGTTGAGCAAGGCAGGGAATATGCTGAAAAATTAAAAGAGCAAATCCTTGCCGAAAGCGAGGAACAAGCTCGCAAAAAAATCGAGGAAGCCGAACAGGCAATTGAACGGAAGCAACAAGAAGCATTTGCACAACTTCGTTCGGAAATTGCCGAAATTGCGGTTAATGCCGCAGAAAAAATTATCAAGGAAACCCTCGATAAAGAAAAGCAAAAGAAATTGGTTGATTCTTATCTTAACGAATTGAAGAATAATTAAAATGAGTAGTTACAACGTTTCAACCAGATATGCAATGGCATTAATTGAATTAGCCGAAGAAAAGAATATCTACGATAAGGTTATCGAAGATATTCAAACTGTTTACAATACGCTCAAAGATTCCCGCGAACTGCGTGTTTATCTTTCTTCGCCTGTTCTTTCAGAGGAGAAGAAAAAAGAAATTCTTTCGGCGATTTTCGATAACTACGTTGGTACCGACGTAAGTAGCTTTCTATCTTTTGTTGTTGACAAAGGTAGAATTGATTTGCTTGACGAAATTACCAAACGTGTTTTGGAAATTAACGACGAAAAACAAAACATTGCGGATTTAACTCTTAAATCCGTTGTTGAACTTGACGATACGCAAACTCAAAAAATCAAAGATGCATTCAAGGAATTTACGGGCAAGAAGATTAGATTTAAGAATGTTGTTGACGAATCGATTATCGGTGGATTTGTTGCACAGGTAAAAGATACTGTTTACGATGCTTCGGTTAAACATCAATTAAAAAGATTAAAAGAAACTTTAACATCAAATTAGAAGTTAATTAGAAGGTTTAAATATGGCTCAGGTAAGACCAGAAGAAGTTTCGGCAATTTTAAGGAAACAATTATCGGGTTTCGATAGCGAAGTCGATGTTTATGAAGTCGGCACCGTTTTGCAAGTTGGTGACGGAATTGCACGTGTTTACGGCTTGGAAAAAGTAATGGTTTCCGAGCTTGTGGAATTTCCGCACGGAGTAATTGGAATGGTGCTTAACCTCGAAGAAGACAGCGTTGGTTGTGTGCTTTTTGGCGATACAAGTTTAATTCAAGAAGGCGATACGGTAAAACGCACAAAACGTTTGGCATCGTTTCCGGTTGGGGACGGATTGCTCGGACGCGTTGTTGATCCGCTTGGTGTTCCTTTGGATGGTAAAGGACCAATTCAAGGCGAAACCAAATATATGCCGATTGAAAGAAAAGCACTTGGCGTAATTGCTCGCCAACCGGTGAAAGAACCGTTACAAACGGGAATTACAGCAGTCGATGCAATGATTCCAATCGGACGTGGACAGCGCGAGTTGATTATCGGCGACCGCCAAACCGGTAAAACCGCTGTTGCTCTCGATGCAATTATTAATCAAAAATATACACACACCGAAGAAGCAAAAGCTGTTGGCGTTGAACCCGTTTATTGTATTTACGTTGCGGTTGGTCAAAAAAATTCGACCGTGGCACAAGTTGTTGCCAAACTTGAAGAATACGGTGCAATGGAATACACTACTGTTATTTCCGCATCGGCTTCGGAACCGGCACCGCTTCAATATATTGCACCTTATGCCGGTGCAACTTTAGGCGAATATTTCCGCGATAATGGAAAACACGCTCTTGTTGTTTACGACGATTTATCCAAACAAGCGGTTGCTTATCGTGAACTTTCGCTTTTGTTACGTCGGCCGCCTGGACGCGAAGCTTATCCCGGTGATGTTTTCTATTTGCACTCTCGTTTGCTCGAACGTGCCTCGAAACTTAGCGATGAACTTGGTGGCGGAAGTTTAACCGCTCTTCCTATTATTGAAACTCAACAAGGCGACGTTTCGGCTTACATTCCTACAAACGTAATTTCTATTACCGATGGTCAGATTTACCTTGAGCCGAATTTGTTCAATGCCGGTGTGCGTCCAGCAATTAACGTAGGTATTTCGGTATCCCGCGTTGGTGGTAACGCACAAATCAAGGCAATGAAGAAAGTAGCCGGAACGCTTAAACTCGATTTGGCTCAATATCGCGAACTTGAAGCGTTTGCTAAATTCGGTTCCGATTTGGACGAGGCTACACGTAAAACTTTGGCAAAAGGTGAAAGACTTGTAGAACTTCTTAAACAAGGTCAATATTCACCGGTGCCTGTTGAAAAACAAGTTGTTTCCATTTTCTTCGGAACACGCGGATTTTTGGAAACAATTCCCGTAAAAGACGTAAAACGCTTCGAAAAAGAAGTGCTTGAATATATTGAAATTAATTACAAAGAAGTTTTCGAAGCAATTAGAACCGAAAAAGTTCTTAGCGACGAAACAGTTGAAAAATTAAACAAAATTGGCGAAGAATTTCTTGCAAAATTTAAAAGAAGCGAAGGTTAATTTTAGAGAATTATGGCAACTTTACGTGATATAAAACAGAGAATTAACGGCGTAAAAGGGACGCAAAAAATTACGCGTGCAATGAAAATGGTTGCGGCTTCGCGTTTACGTCGTGCACAAGAAAATATGATGCGCTCGCGTCCCTATTCCCGCAAAATTGCGGAAGTTTTAAGCGACTTGATGTTAATTACAAAAGACTTGCATCTTCCTCATTTTGAACAAAGGGAAAATATCGAAAAAGTTGCCATTGTTGTAATTACTGCCGATAGAGGACTTTGCGGTAGTTTTAACGTAAACATTATTAAAGCAGTTGAACACGAAATCGAAAACACCTATTCCGAACAAAAAGAAAAAGGAAATCTATCGCTCTTTTTAATCGGGAAAAAAGGTGTGGATTATTTTGCAAAAAGAGGAATAAACATTGCGGGAAGTTATCCCGGAATTTTCTCTAATCTTAAATTCGATTTTGCGGTAAGGTTTATGACCGATATTACCAACCGCTACATTAACGGCGAATTTGACAAAGTGATTTTAATTTCGAACGAATTTAAATCCGTTATTCAACAAAACCTTGTTATTCGTCAAATTTTGCCAATCCTACCTTTGGAATCTTCAAGCGAAGAAAGTAAAGAAAACACCGATTACATTTACGAGCCTGATAAAGAAACGATAATTAGAACACTTATTCCACGCTATTTGAATGTTCAACTATGGCGGGCGTTGTTGGAATCCTACGCAGCGGAATTGGGTGCAAGAATGACCGCAATGGATCAGGCTACGGAAAATGCAGGCGAAATGATAAGAGAATTACAAATTACTTATAATAAAGCACGTCAAGCTTCCATTACTAAGGAAATTATTGAAATTGTCTCCGGTGCGAATGCGTTGAAAGAAGAATAGTTGAAATAGTTAAGATTTTTTATTAAATTACAAGGCTTGCTTGATATGCTTGAAGATTTAACGCAGAAATTAGAAAAGGCTCTTAAAAAAGTTACCGGTCAAGGTCGATTGACCGAAGAGAATATTTCCGATACTCTGCGTGAAATCAGACGTGTTCTTTTAGATGCTGACGTAAATTACAAAGTTGCTAAGCAGTTTATCGACGACGTAAAAGCAAAGGCACTCGGTAAAGATGTTCTTACTTCCGTTACGCCCGGGCAATTAATTACAAAAATAATTTACGATGAGCTTGTAGAACTTCTCGGTGGCGAAAATCAAAAATTGCAAATTAATCCTGCCGGAATAACAATTATTTTGCTTGTTGGTTTGCAAGGCTCGGGTAAAACAACGTTTGCTGCGAAACTCGCTAATTATTTGAAGAAGAACAAACGTAGTGTTATGCTCGCAGCAGCAGATATTTACCGCCCTGCGGCAATTGACCAATTGAAAACACTCGGAAAATCAATCGATGTTCCGGTTTTTTCGATTGAAGGAAGTAAGGACGCCGTGAAAATTGCCGAAGAGGCTGTTACTTACGCAAAAGAAAATCGACTAAACACGGTAATTATCGATACTGCGGGACGTTTGCACGTCGATGAAGAATTAATGGACGAAGTTGTTCGGATTAAAGAAGCGGTAAATCCTACCGAAATTCTTTTTGTTGTTGATTCGATGACCGGACAAGATGCGGTAAATTCTGCCAAAGCGTTCCACGATAAAGTCGATTTCGACGGAATTGTTCTTACAAAGATGGACGGCGATTCCCGCGGCGGTTGTGCGTTATCGATTAAGAAAGTCGTTGATAAACCGATTAAATTTATGAGTTTGGGTGAAAAACTCGATACAATCGAAGTTTTTTATCCCGATAGACTCGCTTCGCGAATTCTTGGAAAAGGCGATATTATTTCATTCGTCGAAAAAGCACAAGAGCAATTCGACGAAAAAGAAGCCGCCGAGCTTGAGAAAAAATTCCGCCAAAACAAATTTGATTTTAACGATTTTCTCAAGCAAATCAAGATGATTAAGAAAATGGGTTCTTTGCAATCAATTCTTGCAATGATACCCGGAATGAATAAGGCATTGAAAAATCAAGAAATAGATGATAAGCAACTTGTTGTTGTAGAATCGATTATTCAATCGATGACAAAAGAAGAGCGAAGCAATCCGAAAATTTTGAACGGAAGCAGAAGAAAAAGAATTGCCCGCGGAAGCGGTAACACAATTCAAGATGTGAATAGATTGATTAAGCAATTCAAAGAAATGCAAAAAATGATGAAAATGATAAATTCCAAAAGTGGAAAAGGAATGCTTAGGAATTTGAAAAATTTTAGATTGAATTAAATTTAAATATAGGAGGATAGATATTTGGCTGTTAAGTTAAGATTAAGAAGAATGGGAAAGAAAAAACAACCGATTTACAAGGTTGTTGCCGCCGATGCACGCGCACCTCGCGACGGAAGATTTATTGAAGCAATAGGAACTTACAATCCGCTTACCGATCCGGCTTCGGTAGAAATTAAAGAAGAACGTGCATTGTATTGGCTTGGTGTTGGTGCTCAACCTACCGATACTGTAAAATCCCTTTTCAGAAAAGAAGGAATTTGGTATCGCTTCAGTCTTATTAAAAAAGGATTGAGCGAAGAAGAAATTAATGCGAAGATGGACGAATGGTACAAAGCAAGAGCCGAAAAAATTGCTAAGGCAGTAAAAGAACAAAAAGAAACTGTAAAAGAAGAACCCGTTGCCGAGGAAACAAAAGCAGAAGAAACTTCCGAAGAAGTTGTTGAAGATAAAGCCGAAGAAGTAAATGACGCAGCTTCCGAGGCCGAAGAGTCCGAAACTGAAAAAACGGACGAAAATTAATTAACTGTGCGTCTGATGTTAAATTAAATTGGTATTTCTCATGAAAGAATTTATCGAATTTATCGCAAAGCACTTGGTTGACAATCCCGAAAACGTAAAAGTCGAAGTAAACGAAGTCGATGAGAACACCGTAGAAGTAAATCTCAGCGTTGGTGCTGATGATGTCGGTAAAGTTATCGGGAAAGAAGGAAAAACCGCTCGCTCGATGAGAACTTTACTTACCGCTATTGCGGCAAAAGAAGGTAAAAAAGCATCGTTGAAAATTATCGACTAATTTAACTATTGGACGATTTTTTTACGGTAGCACGCATAACCGGAAATTTTGGTTTTGACGGCTACTTGATTTTAAAGCCTTTTACCGATTTTGAAGATACGCTTTTGTCTCTTCAAGAAGTTTACATTTTTGTTTTCGGCGACTACCGGAAATTTTTTGTTGAAGAGATAAAAGAAAAAAACGGACAATTTTTAATTAAATTCAAAAACTTCGTTTCATACGAAGATGTTCTTTTTTTGTTTAAAAAAGATATTTTGATACCGTCCGAAAAAGCTCACAAATTAAGTTCGGACGAATATTATGTTCACGATTTAATCGGTTTGAAGGTTTTACAAAACAACTTGTTCTTTGGAAAAGTGATTGATGTTCTGCAACTTCCTGCAAACGATGTGCTTGTTGTAAAAAAAGAAAACGGTAAAGAAGTAATGCTTCCGTTTGTTAACGATTATGTTTTGGATGTCGACTTAAAAAATAAGATAATTTCAATTAGCGATAAAGAAGATTTTAGTTTCGATGAATAAGATGCGAATCGATATTATTTCCGCCGTGCCGGATTTATTGGAAAGTCCGTTAAATACAAGCATTGTTAAACGGGCACAAACAAAAGGCAAGGTGGAAATTTTTGTTCACAATTTGCGAGATTACGCCTACGACAAGCATCGACAAATTGATGATAAACCTTTTGGCGGTGGACCTGGTATGTTGCTAAAACCGGAGCCTTTTTTTCACGTAATAGAAAAATTAAAATCGGAGCGGGATTACGGGCATATTATTTTTATGACGCCTCGGGGAAAAATTCTTGAACAAAAAGATTGCAACAAATTTTCGCTTGCTGAAAACATAATGATTATTGCCGGGCATTACAAAGGAATTGACGAACGAGTGATTGAAGAATTTGCTACGGAAGAGATTTCAATCGGGAAATTTGTTTTAAGCGGTGGAGAGTTGCCTGCACTTGTTTTGGTTGATGCAATTGTTCGTTTAATTCCGGGAGTTTTGAACGATAGCGAATCGGCATTGCTCGATTCGTTTATGGACGGCGAAAAAATTGAAGCACCGTATTACACGAGACCGGCAGAATATCGCGGGAAGAAAGTTCCGGAAGTTTTACTTTCGGGCAACGATAAGAAAATTAAAGAATGGAAAGAACATCAATCGGAAATTTTAACTGAGAAATGGAAAAAAATAAATAGATCGGAGTAGAAAATGAACAGAATTAACGAGTTGGTGAAAGACCAGATTAGAACGGATTTCCCGAAGTTTAAGGCGGGCGATAGAGTGAAAGTTCACGTTCGCGTTATCGAAGGGAATAAAGAACGTATTCAGCAATTCGAAGGCGATGTAATTGCAATTAAAGGAAGTGGAATTGGACGCACATTTACGGTACGTAAAGTTACTAACGGTGTTGGCGTGGAAAGAATTTTTCCCTTTGCTTCACCGAAAATTGCTAAAATAGAATTGTTGAGAGAAGGTAAAGTTAGAAGAGCAAAATTGTATTACCTCAGAAAACTTTCGGGTAAAGCCGCAAGAATTAAAGACAAAAATCTTCACTAAAAAATTTACCGCTAACCGCTCTCGAGCAGAGCGGTTTTTTTTTGAGCGACGAAGATGAATATTTTAAGATATGCACGGGTTACCAAAAAGTTTTATTCATTCCGGGATAGAATATACAAACGCTTGTACGAATCCGGAATGCAAGATTATACACTTTTTACGGTTTCCGCAATTATAATTGGCGGTATTGTTGGATTAGCCGCTGTTTTTTTCCACGAAACCATTGAATTTCTTTTCAATTTTTTTTTCAAAGATTTTGTATTTCATAATTCGCTTGGCTTTTGGATTATTGTTTTTATTCCCGCGGCTGGAATGTTAATCCAAAGCATAATGATTAAACTTTTCCCCGAAACTGCAAAAAAGAAAGGCGTAACCGAAGTAATTAAAGCGGTTGCTTTACGCGGTGGATTAATTCGCTTCCGAACAACCCTGTTCCATTTTATTGCACCTGCAATAAATATGGGATTTGGTGGTAATGTTGGTCCTGAAGGTCCTGCTGCTCAAATCGGTGGTGGAATTGCAAGTAAACTCGGTCAACTTTTTGGTTTTAGCGATGCTCGTCGTAGAGTTGTAACAGCTGCTGGTGCGGGTGCTGCAATTGCGGCTGTGTTTAACACGCCACTCGGCGGTGTATTTTTTGCATTCGAAGTAATTTTGTTGCACGATTTTCAAGCGGCAACTTTTTCGGGCTTAATTCTCGCCTCGGTTACTGCAAGTGCGGTAACGAGAATTTTCCTCGGAAACGAACCGGCGTTTATTTTCGGAGCAACTAACATTGGTGAGTATCAGCAATTTTATCTTTACGTTTTACTTGGAATTTTTACGGGAATAATTTCCTCGCTTTACATTTCGTACTCCGAAAGAATAAACGATTTACTTAAAAAGAAAATCTTGAAAAGCACTCCACAGTGGGTTGTAATGACAGCTGTTGGATTGCTACTTGGAATAACCGGTTATTTTTATCCCGATGTTTTGGGAATTGGTTACGAAGCAATAAACAAAATTCTTGCTTCCGGTTACCCGCTTAAAATTGTAATTATTCTTACAATTGCAAAATTTGTTTTTGTTCCGCTAATTTTAAGTTCGGGTGGTTTCGGTGGAATTTTCGCACCGTCGTTATTTATCGGCGGAGGAGCGGGATTTATTTTCGCAACGGTAATGAATTCGGTTTTTGGATTAAACCTCGATTTAACTACTTATATTCTCGTTTCGATGGGAGCGGTGCTTGGCGGAATTAATTTTATTCCGATTGCGTCGATACTTATCATTTTCGAAATGACACGCGATTATTCCATCATTATTCCGCTTATGCTTGCTGTAATTGTAAGTACAATTATTGTTCAGCTGATTGTAAAAGAATCGGTTCATCTAAAACATCTTGAAAAGAGCGGATTGAGTGTTTCGGGCGGACGTCGTTTGGATATTTTACGCAGCATTCCGGTTCGCGAAATTATGCGGAAAAGTTTTATTCTAATTAAAGAAAATACCACTCTTCCTCAATTGGTTAAAAAATATATCGAAAGCGAAAACAAAACTATTTACGTAATTGACAACAACGAAAAAGTAATTGGCTTAATTTCCGAAACGGAAATTCGCCCGATAATTACGGAATACGAAACGGTTAAGGAGTTATTTGTAGCGGCGGATATTGCAAATCGACGTTTCCCGATTTTACGTGCTGATGATAATTTGGAATACGCAATGCAAATTTTTTCGAAGAGCGATTACGAAGAACTTCCCGTTATTGATGATGATACGGGTGAATTAATCGGAACCGTTTCGAGGCAGGATGTGATTAACGCATACACAAAAGAAAGCTTCAAGCAAAATCTTGCCGAAGGTTTGGCTGTGGAACTGAAAACATTGGATTATTCGCGTTGGTCGAAAATTGCAGAAGGTTATTCAATCTTCGAAATGAAAGTGCCAAGTTTGTTTATTGGGAAAACGTTACCCGAACTTAAATTGCGTAATAAATACGGCGTTGAAGTATTGATGATTAAAAAACGTCGTGGAATAATTGAGGACGACGAGCGAATTATTTTCCCCGATCAAAATTACCGATTTGAAGAAAACGATATCGTTGTGCTTTTCGGCTCGGATGAGAATTTGAAGAAGATTAAAAATTTAAGATAGATTATTTAGAGTTTAATTTAATTCACTTATTATTAGGTTGTCCCGATAATCTGCAATTGATTATGATAAGTTATTATTTTATTTATGATACAAGAGCAATGTTACTATGTTGTATTTAAACGAAATAGTTTTCAATCTGTTGTAGAATTTAAGTAACAGAAAAAATTAAGTAACATCAGAATTTCGAAAATTTTTCAAAACATCTAAAAGAATTTCCCACACGCTGAAACATACCAAGGAGAACATTGTTCACCATTATTGTTTGTCAGTTCAAAGATAATTTTTCTTATATTTCACGCTTATGAAACAGAGAATTATTGCAATATTACTAATTTCATTTGGCTTGATTGCCTGTTCGTCCACGCCGAGATTTGGTGGCAAAAGTAGCTCTGAAAATGTACTAAATTCACCAAGAAGATTTTCGAGTAATAAAAACAACTCGTCGAAAGTGCTTGAAACACAAGTTGGAATGATTTCCTACTACGCCGATAAATTCAACGGCAAGCCAACGTATTCGGGCGAAATTTACGATATGAACGGAATTTCGGCAGCGCATCCTTCTTATCCTATGGGAACAATTGTGCGTGTAACCAACTTAAACAACGGAAAACAAATTGTACTTAAAATAAACGACAGAATGCCTTATCGTAGCGATAGAATAATGGATTTATCACTTGGTGCCGCCGAAAAATTAGGCTTTATCGAAAGCGGAATTACAAAGGCTAAAATTGAAGTCTTAAAATGGGGAAACGGCAAAAAATGAAAATTCGAATATCGATTTTATTTTTCGTAGCGTTTTCATTTTCGTGCTTTGCTCAAACGCAAGTTCAAATTGCACGCTTAAAATACAGCGGTGGCGGTGATTGGTACAACGACCCTTCGGCGGAAGTTAATCTTTTGAATTTTGTAAAAGAAAAAACCGGAATTATAACAAAACCCGAATACGTTTATGTTGATGCAGCCTCCCGCGATATTTTTAATTACCCGATTTTGTTTGCAACCGGTCACGGTAATATGAATTTAACTGATGATGAAATAACAAACTTACGTGAGTATTTGCAAAAAGGCGGATTTCTTTACGTTGACGACGATTACGGTTTGGACAAATATTTTAGAAAGACAATTAAAAGAATTTTCCCTGATAAAAAATTGCAAGAAATTCCGTTCGATTACGGATTGTATCACATCTTTTATGATTTCCCGACTGGACCGCCTAAAATACACAAGCACAATGGAAAGCCACCGCAAGGTTTCGGAATATTTATCGGCAAACGGCTTGCCGTTTACTACACTTACGAAAGCAATCCTTCCGACGGTTGGGTTGACCCGGAAGTTCACCACGACCCCGAAAATATTAGGCAAAAAGCTCTTCGTTTTGGCGTTAATCTTATTTTATGGGCTTTAACGCAATGAAAGAATATTTTGCAATTAATCAAATTCGTGTAATAATTAAAAAAGAGCGACTTTCGCTATTTGCTCTCGCCACGCTTTCATTTTTAATTACAATGCTTTCTGTGGCGTTACTGATTTTATTGCTGGAAACAATATTTAGATTTTATTCGCAAACGAGGACGTTTATTTTTATTGCTTTCTGGATTTTATTTATCGCACTTTTCACCAAACAAGTATTGCCGAAACTACTGATCTTATTGAAGAAAATTGACGGCAAGGAAATTATCAACAAAGCTCTCGAACTCGGGAAAAACAATCCGGAAATAAAAGATGAATTGGCAAACGCTATTGAATTATCTGAAAATACTGGGGAAAATTATTCGAGCGAATTGATTGAAGCTTACATTAACAATGTTTTGCAAAAGGTTGATGAAAAATTTTTCAAAATTAAAAATCCATTCGTAACAAAAAAAATCGTTCTGAATATAGTTTTACTCGTTTTACTTTTTACTCTTCCTATTACGATAAAACCTTTGCGTAATGCTACTTTCCGCGTTTGGAATTACAATAAAGAGTTTAAACTTCCGCCCGAATTTACTTTTGAAGTAACACCCGGCAATACAACAATTGCAAAAGGTGATTCGATTTTAATTAGTGTTTCGATTAATGGTAAACAGCCGGAAGAATTTTACCTTTACGGCAAAAAGCAAAATGAGGCTGATTTTTCGGTATGGCGGAAGTTTGGAATTACAAAAAGCAAATATTTTTACCGCTTGGATAAAACTGAGATTCCGTTTGAATATTTTTTTACAGACGGAAAAGTTTTTAGCGATACTTTCGCCGTTGATGTAATTACGCCGCCTTACGTTCGTAAACTCGAAGCGAAAATTATTCCGCCGAGATACACAAAGGAAAAGCCGTATTTATCCGACGACGGAAACATTTCCGCATTACAAGGAACAAGAGTAAAATTAAAAGTTGTAGCAAACAAACCAATTGCAGAAGCACGCGTAATTTTTTCTTGCAAAAAGAAAATTCCTTTTAATATAAACGGGAAAGAACTTACCGCAAGCTTTATTGTAAGGCACTCTTGCAATTACAAAATTTCGCTTTACGATTCTACTGGATATGTTAATCGCTATCCTGTTAATTATTTTATTAAAGCGGAAGAGGATGAATTTCCTACGATTAAAATTCTTACACCGGGAAAAGATATTGAACTCGGTAACGAAGATGTAATTCCGCTTGTAATTAAAATTTCGGATGATTACGGTATTTCGAAATTGCTACTTCACTACAAGTTGATTTCCAGCGGTTTCGGAAAGCCAACAAAATCGGGCGTTTTATCAATTAAAACAAACGGCGATAACGAGCAAACCGTATTATACGATTGGAATTTGCATCCCTTAAAAATAGAAGTAAATGACGTTTACGAATATTATGCGGAAGTATTTGATAACGATAAAATCAACGGACGGAAAAAAGCGGTTTCTAAGAAATTCAAAATTTACCTTCCGCCATTGGAAAAATTCCTTGCCAATGCCGAAAAGGAAAATAAAGCAAGAATAAAAGAGTTTGAAAAGACGCTTCGAGAAGCGGAAAATCTGAAAAAGGAAATGCAAAAACTTTCCTACGATTTAATGAGAAACAAAGTTAAACCGAGCTGGCAAGAAAAACAGAAGTTAAAAAACGTTGTCAACAAATTCGAAAAACTTGCTAAACAAGCGGAAGAATTAAGCAAGAAACTCGCAACGCAGGGAAAGAAGTTGGAAAAGAGAAATTTGCTTTCGCCGGAAACAATAAAAAAATATGAGGAATTACAAAAACTTTTAAGCCAATTAAATGACGAAACGTTAAAGCGTTTGTTCAAGAAAATGAGTCAAAGCATTGATAAAGATAATTTGAAAAATATCAGAAAAGAATTGGAAAACTTGAAGAAGAACGAAGAGGCTTTCCGAAAAAGCATTGAACGAACGATGAAGCTTTTCAAACGACTTCTTGCCGAGCAAAAAACTGATGAGTTGTTAAAACGAATTGATGAAATTCAGAAAGAGCAAAATAGAATAAGCAAAGAATTGCAGAAGAAAAATCTTCCCTCTAAAAAGTTAAACGAACTAACACAGCGTCAGCAAAATCTGAAAAATAAAATTGAGGATTTGAAAAAAGAAGCGGAAAAACTTTCCGATATTATGAAAGATTTAGAAGATATGCCGAAAGAGGAAATGCAAAAATTTAACGAACAAATGCAGAAGCAAAATAACGAAAAACTTGCCGAACAAGCTTCCGAAAATATGATGATGCGAAATTTCCAATCGGCGATACAGCAACAAAATCAACTAAATCAGAATATGCAACAGCTGATGAAACAAATGCAAAATGTTCAGAATGCGATGCGAATGGAAAATCAAATGAAAACAATGGCGGAAATGATGAGGCTTACGCAAGAAATTATTTATCTTTCCGAGCAAGAAGAAGCATTGAAAAATAAAATAAATTCAAGCAATCTTTCCAATTCCGAGATTAGAAGATTAGCTGAAAAGCAGAACGAAATTTTGAGTCAAACCGATTTTGTAATTCGTAGAATGCAAAAGCTTTCGAACAAAACTTTTGCTATTACACCTGAAATGGGAAACGCAATAGGTAAAGCACGAATGCGAATGAAAGATGCAATTGGCGATTTGGAGGAACGCTCGCGGTTCGGTGCAAAGAATAAAACAAATTCCGCAATGGCATCACTAAACGAAGCGGCGGACTTAATGCAATCGATGTTAAACGCAATGGCAAATCAACAAGGCAATGGACAAGGCGGAATGATGTCCTTAATGCAACAACTTAAACAAATGTCCGGAATGCAAATGCAGATTAACTCGCAAACAAAACAGATGAAAGGCAGAGGGAAATCGCAACAACAACTTGCACAAATGCAAAGACTTGCCTCGCAACAAGCGGCTCTTCAAAAATCGCTTGAACAGTTAAACAAAGAGGCAAAAGCCTCCGGCGAATCGAAAAAAATTGCCGGTGATTTGGAACGCATTGCCGAAGAGATGAAAGAGATTGTAACAGATTTGAAAACCGGAAATATTGACGATGAACTGATCAAAAAGCAGGAACATATTCTTGCCCGAATGCTCGATGCACAACGCTCGATAAACGAACGCGATTTTGAAAAAAGACGCGAATCCGAACAAGGCAAAGAAATAACGGGTAAACTTCCACCGCAGTTGAAATTACAAAACGAAAAGAAAACCGATTTGGAAAAAGAATTGCTCGAAGCCGAAAAGGAAGGCTACAAAAAAGATTACCGCGAGTTGATAAAAAAATATTACAAAGAGTTACAAAACACCGAAAAATGAAATCCGTTACAAATTCCCTTGATAAAAAAACATTAAAGAAAACGTTTGATTCTCTTTACCTTAAATATCAACAAAAACCGCTTGATTACGATCCGGTAATTATTCCGCACCGTTTCAGTCGTAAAGAAGATATTGAAATTACTGCATTTATTGCTTCTGTTTTTGCTTACGGAAATATTACGGCAATGTTAAAAACGCTTGTTGAACTTGCTAATTTAGTTGGGGAAAATCCAACTGAAAAAATTTTGGATTATTACACACTTGCAAAACAAATAAAAAAGAGTAAAATCAAATACAGATTTTACACAAACAATGATATTGTTTCGCTTTTTGAATTGCTCTCGGATGCAATAAAAAATTTCGGCTCGCTCGAAGCATTGTTTTTAGAAGACTTTGAATGCAACGACGAAAACGTTTTTAAGGCAATCGATTCTTTTTCGAGATATTTTCTTAATCTATGTGAAAAGAAAAATTGCCTAACACACGGAACAAAATTTATGTTTCCGCTTCCTTCGAAAAATTCCGCTGCAAAACGAATGAATTTATTTTTACGTTGGATGGTTCGGAAAGACAAAATCGATTTTGGAATTTGGGAAAATATTAAAAAGAGTAAGCTAATTATTCCGTTGGATGTTCATATTGCAAATGTTTCGAGACGCTTGGGATTTACACACCGCAAAAGCAACGATAGAAAAACGGCGGAAGAAATAACTTTGCGATTAAAGGAAATCAACAGCCGCGATCCGCTCAAATACGATTTTTCCCTTTGCCATATCGAAATTGACGGAGAAACTTTCCAATAATATTTTGTGTAATTTTTATTGCTTGTAGCTGTTAAATAAAAAAACGCCGGAAAATCCGGCGTTTCTCAAACAATTATTTGTAGGATGATTATTCAGTTACTTCCACTACAACTTCATCACTTTGCCATAAACCGTGTTTAGTGCAATAAGCCGTTGCAGTAAGTTTCATTTTGTTTTTAGTAGGAACAATATAGAAATCAACTTCTACTTGTCCCGCGTTATTTCCTAAAACACCGGCTACAAAATTTGCTTGTGCAAGGAAAGTTTCTCCGTCCCAAAGTTGGACGTAAGCAATGTAATGATCGAAATCATCCGGGTGTGCATATTCGTCGCCGACTTTAACTTTTACTTTGAATTTTTCACCTTTTTTTGCAGTCGGTTCGCAATGAACAAATGCCGAATGACGATCGATGTAGTCTTTTTTCGCTTCTTTATCGATTTGCGAAATATCCTGATATCTGTTTATTCTCATTTTAAGTTCTCCTTTTTTATTTGTTATTTAATTTAATGGGATACTAAAATAATATATTTTGTCTTAATTAAACAAGTGAAATTTAAGATTTAATAAAATCAATTGTTCCTTAAAAAATAATGAAAAATATTCTTCTTATTTTTGAAAAAAATAGAAATACTTTATCTTTATAAAATGAAAGATTTTTCTTGAATGCAAAAAGAGCTTAACATAGAAATTGATGATTTCGTATTCAATGTAATTTATTCGGAATCGCAGAATAGAGGATTACCTATTCTTCTTTTGCACGGATTTACCGGGAATGCACGCGATTTATCTTTTCTCGCGGAATATATTCCTGCCGATTTTATTATTGTTTCACCCGATTTACCCGGACATGGAAAATCCAAGCCAATTGAATTGACGGAAAACTACACAATAGATGCGATTATTGAGAAATTAAATCTGTTGATTAAAATTTTGGAATTCGAAAAAACAGCTATTCTCGGTTATTCAATGGGAGGGAGAATTGCTTATTCTTTTGCTGCAAAATATCCCCAATCGGTTTCTGCATTAATTATTGAAAGTTCAACGCCAGGCATTGCCGATAAAAAAGAAAGAGAAGAACGCCGGAAATACGATTATGCTTTAGCTGAAAAAATTCAACACGAAGGTTTGTGTAAATTTGTTGAGTTTTGGCTTTCGCAACCACTTTTTTCTTCACTGAAAGAAATAGATAAAAGACTTTATGAAAAAATCCGTTTGGAAAAACTTTCGAATAATCCGCTCGGTTTGGTAAATTCGCTTCGATATACTGGTACCGGAAGTATGGAGCCGGTCTGGGATAAGTTGCAAAGTTTTCAATTTCCTGTACTTTTAATTAATGGTTCGCTCGATAAGAAATACGCGGAAATAAATAAACTTGCCTCCGCTGAAATTAGAAATTCAAAGGTTATTGAAATACCCAATGCCGGACATAATACACATTTGGAAAATCCGGGAATGTTTGTTAATTCGATTATCGATTTTTTAAGAGAAAGCGTTAAATGAATAATTTTACGAAAATTACCCGATAAAATTAACGGTCATCCCCGTTTTTTTGAAAGTTTGTTATTATAAAATAATTTAGCATTTTTGATATATAAAAGAAGTTAAGCTAAACGGTATAATGTTTATGGATAAGATTATAGTAAATAAACGGATTAAAGTAGATAAAAGAAAACTTGTGTCCCTGTGCCAAGAATATAATGTTACTTCACTTAAAATATTTGGTTCGATTGCAAGAGGGGAAGAAAAGGTGAACAGTGATATTGATATTTTGGTTAAATTCGAGAACCCTATAAGTTTATTAAAGTTGATTCAACTTGAACAGAAGTTAAGCGAATTATTCGCTCGAAAAGTGGATTTAGTTACTGAACAGGCATTAAGTCCTTACATTCGTTCTGAGATTTTAACAAATGCACGAGAAATCTATGAATTACCATGATGATACAGTTTATTTAAGACATATTTACGATGCTTGCGTACAAATAAATGAATATCTCCATGGGATTAGAGAATAAAAATTTAAACAAAGTAATTTGTTACAGGATGGGGTTATACGACAGTTGGAAATTATTGGGGAAGCTACAAAACGACTCTCAAAATCGTTTCGTCAACAATATGATGAAGTCCCATGGCAAGATATTGCCGGTATGAGGGATAAACTAATCCACGATTATTTTGGTGTTGATGTTGATACTGTATGGTTAACAGTAACACAAGATATTTTGTACTTACGAGAAAAAATAAAAGATATTTTAAAAGAATATGGGATTAAAATTTAGTTCAATACAATTCCAATATGAATTTCATTTACAAACAGAATTTTGCTTCCTCTAATTGAGAACATTTTCGCTAAAATATTTCCCGTTTCTTTGAATAAATTTTTTTAATTTACTCACCCCGAAATTTGAAATTATACCGGATGTAAATTTGAAAGACCAAATAAAAAACGCATTAGAAACTCAAAAAGAAATTTTTGGCGACGAACTTTTTACGCCCGAAATCAAGATTGAAAAACCGAGTAAAACTAAAATTTCGTATTCGGTAGAAGAGAGTGTGGATGTATTGTTCGAGCCTTCTTATGAATTTGAACACATTAAAACACTTGAAGATTTTTACAATGAAATTAACACTTGTCAAAAATGCCCACTCGGGAAATCGCGAAATAAATTTGTTTTCGGTACAGGTAATCCCGATGCCGATATTATGCTTATTGGCGAAGCTCCGGGAGCGGATGAAGATAGACTTGGCGAGCCTTTTGTAGGACGTGCCGGTAAACTACTTACGGATATTTTAAAAGCAATTAATCTTACTCGCGAAGAAATTTATATTGCAAATATCTTAAAATGCCGTCCTCCAAATAATCGTGATCCGCTTCCTGAAGAACGGGAAATGTGTATGCCGTATTTACTAAAACAAATAGATTTAATTAATCCCAAATTAATTTTATGCCTCGGACGAGTTGCGGCAACTACGCTTCTTAATAAAAAAGAATCGCTTACAAAAATGCGTGGACAAGTTTATGATTTTCGGGGAATAAAGCTAATGGTAACTTATCATCCCGCTGCTTTGTTAAGGAATCCACAGTGGAAACGTCCGGTTTGGGAAGATGTCCAAAAATTCCGAAAACTTTATGATGAATTAAAAGAGAATTAAAATGGCAAAAAAGAAAAAAACCGAACAAGATTACATAAAAGAACTTCATAAAAAAGAAATGCCTAATTCTATTGAGGCGGAAAAAGAAGTTTTAGGTGCAGTTTTAATTGATGAAGAATCGCTTCCAAAAGCACTCGAAATCTTAAAACCCGAACATTTTTACAATCCTAAACACCGGAAAATATTTACTGCAATCAAAAACCTATTCGAAAATTCCGAACCGGTTAACGTAATGACTGTGTATCACGAATTGGAAAAAATGGAAGATGATGAAGATAAAAATAAAATTATTATTGGGGCTGCGTATTTAAATGAGCTTACAACAAGCGTAGTTTCGGCTGTAAATGTTTCGTATAACGCAAGAGTTGTGCTCGAAAAATGGGTACTGCGAAAAATAATTTCCACCTCAATCAATATGGCTACCAAATCTTTTTTCCCCGAAAAAGATGTTTTCGATATTCTTGACGAAGCCGAACAAACTATTTTTAATATTGCTCAGACCGGATTAAGAGACTCGTATGTAAATATCGATAAGGCATTAAGCGAAGCACTGGATTATATTGACTCGGTTCACGGAAAAGCAAAATCCGGCTTTGCAGTTCCTTCCGGATTAATAGAAATAGATGAATTGTTAGGCGGATTTCAGAAATCGGATTTAATAATTATTGCAGCACGTCCTGGAATGGGAAAAACAGCATTTGCACTTTCCGTTGCACGAAATGCAGCTGTGGAATACAACGTCCCGATTGCCTTTTTTAGTCTCGAAATGTCAAGAATTCAATTGGTAACGCGTTTGATTTCCGCAGAAGCAAGAATAGATTTACATAAAATACGTACTGGAAAAATCCCTAATAACGAAGCCTCTAAAATAAGCCAAAGTGTGCCGAATTTAGCAAAAGCCAAATTTTTTATTGATGACACACCAGGACAAACAGTGCTTGAAATTAGAGCAAAAGCCCGAAGATTAAAAGCCGAAGCAAATATTGGAATGATAATTATTGATTATTTACAATTGATGAATCCTTCCAAAAATAATATGGAAAGCCGGGAACGAGAAATATCAACAATTTCCCGCTCGCTTAAAGCTCTGGCAAAGGAACTTAATATTCCAGTAATTGCTCTCGCACAGTTAAACAGAGCAGTTGAAAGCCGTCACGACAAACGTCCGATGCTTTCCGATTTACGCGAGTCCGGGTCAATTGAACAAGATGCCGACGTAGTAATATTTCTTTATCGTCCCGAAGTTTACGGAATTGAAACATTACAGAGTGGGGATTCCACTGAAGGATACGCAGAAGCGATTATTAGTAAACATCGTAATGGGCCTCCCGGAACAATACCTTTACAATTTCTTAAACAGTACGGAAGGTTTGAAAATAGAGCAATAACATTTAATGAAATTCCCGAAGAAGGAGTAAAAACATCACTTTCGGAAGAACCACCACCGGCTGAGGAAGTTTTTTAAAGTTAAGTTAAATTTTTTTTCAAAAACATAAATGAGGCATCAAAAATCATTTCCCGATATTGTAATCTATTTCAAACGGGGAATTTAATATCAGTGTCCTATCAATTTTAATAGCAATATAAAGCTTGTAACAATAACTGAAATTTCTAACAATTTAAATCATTTTACTTGAAAGATGCTTAACTTTAAATTCTTAATTAAAAAAAATAGTCATTCCAAATTTTAGGAGAATAAAAATGAGCAATTACAAAATCACTTGGACGAAAGTTGATGAAGCCCCGCAACTTGCAAGCTACGCACTTTTACCAATTATTAAAGCTTTTACAAAAGAAACCGATGTTGAAATTGAAACAAAAGATATTTCATTGGCGGGTAGAATTTTAGCTAATTTCCCCGATTATCTTACCGAAGAGCAACGTGTAGAAGATGCACTTTCCTTTTTGGGTGATTTAGTTCAAAAACCGGAAGCAAACGTAATTAAACTTCCAAATATCAGTGCTTCTGTGCCTCAACTTCAGGCGGCAATTAAAGAATTACGTGAAAAAGGTTTTATGGTTCCGGAATATCCCGAAGAACCACAAAACGAAGAAGAAAAGAAAATACAAGAAAGATATTCCGTAGTTTTGGGTTCGGCGGTTAATCCGGTTTTGCGTCAAGGTAATTCCGATCGTCGCCCCGCCGATGCAGTTAAAAAATTTGCGAAGAAAAATCCGCACAAAATGATGAAACCTTGGCCTAAGGAAGGCTCGAAAACTCGTGTTGCTTTTATGAAGGAGAAAGATTTTTACGGAAGTGAAAAATCCGTAACAATGGAAAAAGCGGACACTTTGAGAATTGAGTTTGTTGATAAAGATGGAAATGTAAAAGTATTAAAACCCGAACTTCCTTTGCTCGAAGGCGAAATTATCGATGCGGCGGTAATGAACGTAAAAGCATTACGTGAGTTTTACGCCGAACAAATTGAAGAAGCGAAAAAAGATAATGTTCTTCTTTCACTTCACCTTAAAGCAACAATGATGAAAGTTTCCGACCCGATTATGTTCGGGCACGCTGTTTCGGTTTATTACAAAGACGCACTCGAAAAACACGCCGAAACGCTTAAAGAAATCGGTGTAAACGTTAATAATGGTCTTGCAGATATTCTCGAAAAAATCAAAAAATTGTCGGAAGATAAACGCCGTGAAATTGAATCCGATATTGAAAAAGTTTACGAGACTCGTCCGGATTTGGCTATGGTTGATTCCCGCAACGGAATTACAAATTTGCATTTGCCGAATAAAGTAATTGTAGATGCTTCGATGCCTGTTGTTGTTCGCGACGGCGGAAAAATGTGGAACAAAAACGATGAACTTCAAGATACAATTGCGATGATTCCCGATCGTTCGTACGCAACAATGTATGCCGAAATTATTGAAGATGCAAAACGTAACGGACAATTCGACCCGGCTACAATGGGAAATGTTTCGAACGTTGGGTTAATGGCACAGAAAGCAGAAGAATACGGCTCGCACGATAAAACATTCGAAGCCGAAGCCGAAGGAATTATGCGTGCCGTAAATTCGAATGGCGAAGTTGTGCTTGAACAACCCGTTGAAAAAGGCGATATTTTTAGAATGTGCCAAGCAAAAGATATTCCGATTAAAGACTGGGTTGGACTTGCAGTAAAACGTGCACGTGCAACAGGAAATCCCGCAATCTTCTGGCTCGATGAAAATCGTGCCCACGACCGCGAAGTAATTAAAAAAGTAGAAAAATACTTAAAAGACCACGATACGGAAGGATTGGATATTCGCATTATGAAACCGGTTGATGCAATGCGTTTTACTTTGGAACGCGTTCGCAAAGGTTTGGATACAATTTCCGTAACCGGTAACGTACTTCGCGATTATCTAACCGATTTGTTCCCAATCCTTGAACTCGGCACAAGTGCAAGAATGCTTTCGATTGTTCCATTGCTTGCCGGTGGTGGATTATTCGAAACCGGTGCGGGTGGTTCTGCTCCTAAACACGTTCAACAAATGCTCGAAGAAGGACATTTACGTTGGGATTCGCTCGGTGAATATTGTGCTTTGGTTCCTTCGTTTGAACTCGCTTACGAAAAAACCGGCGATAAGAAAATGAAAATTCTTGCCAAAGCTTTGGATAAAGCGGTTGAAAAATATTTGGAAAACGGCAAAAATCCATCGCGTAAAGTAAATGAAATCGATAATCGCGGAAGTTCGTTTTACCTTACAATGTATTGGGCGGAAGCACTTGCCGAACAAAACGATGATGAAGCAATGAAAAACAAATTCGCCGAAGTTGCTAAAAAACTAAAAGAAAACGAAGAGAAAATAAATGAAGAAATGCTTGCCGTTCAAGGAAATCCGGCTGATTTAGGCGGTTATTATTTACCGGATGATGAAAAGGCAAGTGAAATTATGCGTCCCAGCAAAACCTTTAACGAAATTATCGACGCGATTTAATAACTTATTTCCACCAATATTTTCAAGGGATTATCGGATTTCCGGTAGTCCCTTTTTTATTTGCGAGCGGTCAGAAATAGAACACGGATGAATTTCCGTGAAGTGTGAGCAGTGAGCGGTGAACTGATTTTGTCCGTAGTCCGTTGTCCTACGTCAGTGGTCAATTCCAAATTGTCATTTCGAACCCCGAGAGCAACTTGTTGCGGAGGGGTGAGAAATCTTTAATAC